>JAQGHT010000526.1 GCA_028291565.1 Planctomycetaceae bacterium
AAAACCGGCTTGTATCAATCCCAATCAATGCGCCAAGTCATCTGGAGAGGTAGTCTGTAGCGATTTTAGGGCTGGCGAGCAATCAACAATTTGTTGTCGAGCTGTTATCATCGCATGATGCCCCGCAATTCGCGGTTCGGAGTAAGCTGGTGCGCAAAAGCAGTTTAGCTGTAGGAACGGCATCCTGCCGTTCCGGAGTTCGACTCACGTTATGCGAATTGAAATCCAATACCAATACAACCCTTGTCAACAGCCCAGTCTGTATTGTTTTCCGGCTTAGGGGATTGCGAAAGAACCGATGTATCGAAGTGTTTGCCTGAATGGCCAATCAAAACCACTTCGCCTGCAATTCTTGCAGAGATATTGCTTAAATCCGCTGCCGGTTGTTTGTCAGCTTCCTAAAGCAAGTTGCAAAGGCTTTATTTCGGACGTTGAACAATTTGTGGTCGCTGACCAGTCTCTAGCCCTCATGGGGCCGGCATAACAGATGGCAGCAATCAAATTAAATTTCACCACTTCCAAAGTGAGCGCCCCGTGTTACAAATCACTATTAATTCAAACACCGGCCGATTACAGATCAGTATTAATTCGAAAGGCGCGCCGTGAACGCACTTGAACTTCGTGCTCTGCAATCTCCGTTTAAGGAGCTATACCGTTCAAACCCTGCGGCTGCTCAAAAAACATTAACCGCGTCGACTCAATTAGATGTTTCAACTCTCAGTTGCCGTTTGAAGACCGAAGCGATCAATTTGACTGCTGGACTTCATCCGGCCGCTGGCGGGGACGGTTCGACAACTTGTTCTGCCGAACTCTTGCTCCAAGCCCTCATTGCGTGCGCCGGAGTGACTCTGACGGCCGTTGCCACTGCAATGGAAATTGCCGTTCAAACAGGCACAATTACAGCTGAAGGAGATCTCGATTTCCGTGGAACGCTTGGGATCAACAAGGAAGTGCCGGTCGGTTTCTCCGCGATTCGGATGAAATTCGATCTGCAATCCACGGCGTCCCCCGAGCAACTGGCCACGCTGATTAAGTTGACCGAAAGGTACTGCGTCGTTTTTCAAACGCTCAGGAATTCACCAGAAATAACTGTTGAGCTATGCTGATCGGAATCCCGCAAGATAAAAGCGTTCCATCAAAGTTGTTGACAAATCGGGACTAAACCGTCGCATATTCGACATAACCCCTCTAATTGACAGCTCTTCTGTGGGATGCCATAAGCTTTCGCATGGGAAAAAACTTCAAAAACGACGAACCGTTCGAGAATCCTCTCGAAAACAATGTCATATCCGTATAAAATCATTTCCGCAAAGCGCGCTGCTGCGCCATCGGAACAGATTTCGTTCGTCTTTAGCTTGAGGACAGGCCGTGGCCGTCGATATTGGAACGCAGACCGAACAAAAAACGATCAACGGGGCCGACATTCTGGTCGAAGCCCTGATTCGCCAAGGGGCGGATACGATTTTTGCCTACCCGGGCGGGGCGAGCATGCCCTTGCACCAGGCTCTGACATTTCGTTCGGATAAGATCCGGACGATTTTGCCACGGCAAGAACAAGGAGGCGGCTTTGCCGCTCAGGGTTATGCCCGTACCACCGGTAAGGTAGGTCTGTGCATGGCCACCAGCGGTCCAGGTGCGACGAATCTGGTGACCTGCCTCGCCGACGCGAAGATGGACAGCATTCCCATCATTGCGATCACGGGCCAGGTGCCTCAGCAAGTGATCGGAACGGACGCTTTCCAGGAAACGCCAATCTGTGAAGTGTCACGCGCGATCACCAAGCACCATTACATGATCACCTGCTTCGAGGATATTCCTCGAGTCGTGAAGGAAGCGTTTTATGTTGCTTCAACGGGTCGTCCGGGGCCGGTTCTGATCGACTTTCCCAAGAACCTGCAGCTCACGACGCGAACGGGTGAGCCGGATTATGATCCGGCGATGAATCTGCCTGGCTATCGGCCGCCAAAATCCAAAGCCGTCAACGCCAAGCAGATTCGCGAAGTTCTCAACGCGATCAAGGCTTCCAAAAAGCCGGTCTTCTACGTGGGCGGCGGTTTAGTCCATGCCGAAGCCGCGGAAGAATTCACCAAGTTCGCCGTCAAAACAGGCATCCCCGTCGCGATGACGGTTATGGGCTTGGGTTGCTTCCCAGGAACTCACCCGCAATCGATGCACATGCTGGGTATGCACGGAACGGTCTATGCCAACTACGCTGTGGCGGATGCCGATCTGCTGCTTGCATTTGGCGTGCGATTTGATGACCGCGTCACCGGCAAACTGACCGAGTTCGCCAAGCACGGCAAGATCGTTCACGTCGATGTCGATCCATCTGAAATCAGTAAGAACAAGCACGCTGATATCGGAATCGTCGCGAACTTAAAGGAAGTCCTGCAAGCCTTGAATGCCATGATCGAGGATGACGACATCCCCGATATCAAGCCGTGGCAGGCGCAGTGCCAGGCCTGGAAAGCCAAATATCCATTGGCCTACAAAGATTCTGGAGACGACATTCTCCAGCAGTACGCGATTGAAGAAATGTGGCGCCAGACCCGTGACATCGATACCTACGTTGCCGTGGGCGTTGGTCAGCATCAGATGTGGGGGGCCCAGTTCTATAAGCTGGACAAACCACGTCATTGGATGAGCAGTTCGGGACTGGGCACGATGGGTTTCGGTTTGCCGGCCGCGATGGGAGCCCAGGTTGCTCATCCCGACAAGCTGTGTATCGACATCGATGGTGACGGTTCGTTCACAATGAATATACAGGAACTCGCGACATTGTATTGCGAGCGATTGCCGGTCAAAGTGTTGCTGCTGAACAATCAGCATCTCGGTATGGTTGTGCAATGGGAAGACCGCTTCCATGCCGGCAACCGGGCGCACACGTATCTGGGACCTGTCGATCATATCGAAGCAACCGGTCAGGGTAACGGCGAGATCCGTGAGGAAACCTATCCGAACTTCGTGCAGATCGCTCGAGGCTTCGGAATCAATGCCAAGCAAGTCCGCAGCAAGAAGTTGTTCCCTGCTGCCCTGAAGGAAATGCTGGAAACTCCTGGCCCTTATGTTCTCGATGTAATTTGTCCCTACACCGAACACGTGTTGCCGATGATTCCTGGTGGCAAAACGGTGAAAGACATCATCATCGAATAGCGACGATGTGAGTCGCGTCCCAGTCAAGTACAAGCCGGTATCCTCAACAGGGTGCCGGCTTTTTTTGTGAAGTGCCTGCTGTTTCCACGTTGGAGTACAGGGTTCTGCCGATTCGAACAGCAGGGTGGGAACCAACTGCCACCGCCTGAAGATGGAACTCTAACCAAGTGCAGCACAGAACTACGCCCCTTGCTGTTCCGCGTTGAGACGTAGACAATTCGAGGAACGAAATTCCTTAAGTTCAACTGACGCCCCAAAAGTTCAGGAAGTTCTCCAATGACCGAGAATCCAACACCGTCGCTAAGCGCTGTGAGCGAACGTTTGACACAGGTCAAAACGAAGATCATCGCGACTGTCGGTCCAGCCTGCGCCACGTATGAGAAGCTTCGAGATCTCGTACGGGCGGGCGTCGATGTCTTTCGGCTGAACTTTGCTCACGGTACCCATGAATGGCTGGACATGATCGTGGGTCACATCCGGCACGTCTCGGAAGAATCAGGACGACCGATTGGAATACTGGGTGATCTTTCGGGGCCCAAGATTCGACTCGGCGAACTCGTGGGTGGCGTACTGGAGTGCGTCACGGGCCAGCAGATTGAATTCGTGCGAGTACCAGAACCAGATCAGCCGACCCATTTGACGTGTACTTACGAAGCGCTCATTGACGACTTACGCGTCGGCAACCAGATACTCATGGCTGATGGAGCGGTCACATTGCAGGTGATTGAAAAGCCGGACACCAATGATCGTGTGATCTGCAAAGTGACTCAACCGGGCACGATTCGAAACCGCCAGGGAATTAACCTGCCGGGGGCGACCTTAAGTACGCCGAGTTTAACGCCGAAAGATCGCGAAGATCTCGTCTGGGCACTCAAAAATCAGATTGATTTTCTTGGTCTCAGTTTTGTGCGGCAGTCCGAAGACATCGAAGACTTGCGTCAGGCGATTGCTGCGGAAAATCCCACCCACGTCCCGCAAATCGTGGCGAAGATTGAGAAAATCGAAGCCGTCAATGATCTGGAACGTATCCTGGACGCGACAGATATGGTGATGGTTGCACGCGGCGATTTGGGTGTCGAAGTCGATATCGCACGCGTTCCCGGACTGCAAAAGCGGATTATTCGCCTGTGCAATCAGCGTCGAATTCCCGTGATCACCGCGACGCAGATGCTGGACAGCATGCAGAAAAACAGCCGACCCACGCGAGCCGAGGCCAGTGACGTCGCGAATGCCGTGCTCGACGGCAGCGACGCGATCATGCTCTCAGGCGAAACCGCGGCGGGCGATTTCCCGCTGGAAGCCGTTTCCATGATGAATCGCCTGGCTCACGAAGCCGAGCGACTGCAAGTTTTTCAAGCTCCTCCCGACGTCAAATTGACGGCGATCCGTACTCGCGCCTTGGAAGTGACCGAAGCCGTCACACACGGCGCGGGCATCGTCGCCGAGATGCTGGAGGCCAACTTGATCGTCGTGGCGACCCGAACCGGCAAGACCGCGCTGTCAATTTCCAATCAGCGTTTGAAAACACCGATCCTGGGAATCAGCCAATCGGCCGAAACAGCCCGGAAAATGGCGTTGTATTGGGGCGTCAGCCCGCAAGTCGCGAATCTGGACAAACACACGATACAGCAGATTCTCGAATATGTCGTTCAATGGGGAACTATTGAGGGCATCCTGCATTCGGGTAGCCGGCTGGTCTTGATTGCCAGTTCCAATTGGGCTGCTCAGGGGCACGATCAGCTGTTAGTGCACATGATCCCATAGGACGGCTACAGATCGTCAATCGAAATTGGACGTGATTTCCCCAGTTGAGTTCGGCTATCCAATCGCAACGAGGGCGTCGCCAGGGTGTTCCGGCGGATTGGCGTCGCGACCGGTCGAGCGGGCTGCTCTCGCAGCGACACCCGAACCTGAGATTCCAGTCGTTCTTCCTCAACGTTTTCATCAGGAGCTTCGTTCGACGCATATTGTTCCACGTTTCGCGATCGATTTACCGGAATGGCTTGCTGACGGGTGGATGGGCTCCCCGATCGCTTTTTCGATGCTGCGATTGAGAGCTGCGGCGGAACGAATTCCGTCTCCGATCCCAAATCCACCTGGCTTAACATGGCGGGTTCGCTGAATCCGGACTCACCACGACGCGGTGGCGGCGGAGCCTGCAGGCCCGAGCCTCGTCGCGGCATCGAAACGTCAGAATTGGCGAATTGGTCTTGAGCATGTGCGGCATCCACGACAGAGACCGGTTCGCGGTCAGGGGCTTGTGAGCGGGCAGTCAATTGACTGGGTTTCTGCAATTCGGGCTGCTCACCCGAGGCCAGCAGCGTATCATCAGGCGTCACCTTTGCCGGACAGCCGGCCAGCACCCATTGACTCCATTCCTGATCGAGTCCAGCAATTCCGGACCGTCCGTAATAGCTATGAATCGCCCGGTCCCAGCCTTCATTATGCGCCGATTGCA
>JAQGHT010000575.1 GCA_028291565.1 Planctomycetaceae bacterium
CGGCTCCTGTTCCCGTGAAATCCACGACTGCGGAATCGCCTTGAATCGAAATCTTGACCTTCACGAGTGATCCGTCGTCGAACGCGTCTTCAAACGTGTAGTCTCCGGCCGGCATCGCCGCTAATGCTCGCCGCATCTTGGTTTCCGCCGCGTCCTGAATGTGCTGCAGGTAGGCTTGCACGACCGGTTGAGTGTAGTTTTCGATCAAATCCAGCAGTTGCAACGCGCCGCTCTGATTGGCGGCAACCTGAGCGGAAACATCTGCCAGATTGTCGCGCACGGAACGAGTCGGATAAGGTCCGGACAGCAGCAGTTCGCCGAGTTCTGCTTCGTGCGATTGGCCCGCATGGAGCAGCTTGAAGTTTCGAATCAAAACTCCCTCTTCGGCCAGATTTTTCGAGAACGGAGGCATGCTTCCGGGAACGATTCCGCCGATCTCGGCGTGATGGGCCCGGCTGGCTGTGAAAAATAACAACTCCCGAGTCTGTGCGTGATGAACGGGCGTGATCACCGTCACATCGGGCAAGTGGGAGCCGCCTCGATAGGGATCATTCGTCACATACACATCGCCCGGGCCCAGATCAGGATTGTCGGCGATGATGCGTTTGACCGTTTCGCTCATCGCGCCCAGATGCACGGGAATGTGAGGCGCGTTGACGACGAGATTTCCAGTCGGACTGAAAATCGCACAGCTGAAATCCAGTCGTTCTTTGACATTTGTCGAAAACGACGTTCGCTGCAGGGTCGTTCCCATCCGCTCCGCGATGGAAGCGAAAAGATTATTGAAGATTTCCAGCCGAACTGGATCCGCCGCGGTGGACAGTTCTCGCGCGGACCGTGTTCCCGATCCATTGTCGGTGAGAACAATTTCACCCGCCGCTCGAATCTCGGCTGAAAACCCAGGATCGACGACGACGGTCGACGTTGGTTCGCAAATGATGGCTGGACCGGAAAGCGTGTCGCCGGGTCGCAGTTCGGCTCGCGTATAGACCGCCGTTTGACAAACGTCTCCTTGAAACGAAACCTTCACAAATTCCGCCGCAACAGGCGTGCGGGCGACGAGTTCTCCCTGCGCGCCGCTTAGGCGCGTGGCTGTTCCCACCGCTTCAACCCGAGCCGCAGTGATTTCCAGTGCGCGGCCCGCATGCTGATAGCCATAAAGTTGTTGATGCAATTCTGCGTACCGTCTGGCGTAATCCCCGTCGGGTGGACAAGGAACATTCAAAGTCGCTTCGACTCCCGTGTAGCGTAGATCGAGCGACCGAATCGGGGATTGAATCTGTTCCGCCGGAACGCCTTCCTCTGCGATCTCCGAGAGAGCGGCTGCTTCCAGGCGGGAAAAGATCGGCTCCAGCGACTGGACTTGTTCCGGGCTATAAGGACGCAGAATCGATTGAGCCTGGTGACGGCGGACATCGGCCTGTCCCATTCCATAGGCACTCAGGATGCCTGCCCAGGGGTGTGATAGAACCTGCCGAATTCCCAGGGCCCGGGCCACGGCACAGGCATGTTGTGCTCCCGCACCGCCGAACGTCACCAGCACGTAATCACGCGGGTCATAGCCTTTGGCGACCGAGATATTGCGAATGGGCCGCACCATATTGGCATTCGCGACTTCAATAAAACCTTCGGCAAGTTGCAGCGGCGTGTAACGCGGACCATTTGAGGAATCCGCGATCCCTGGTGCGGAATGACCTGGATTACTGGCGGGTTCACACTCCGGAGAGGGTTTGAGGATTCCTTGAGAGAGCCTAGCCTCAACGGAATTACCAGTGGGTTGACACTCACCGCTCGCCAGGGCATCGCCCTGTCCGTGGGCACTGGCCGCGATACGATCGCACAATTGCTGCAGCTTGTGTTCGACGACTTCGCGATTCAAAGGAAACGGGAAGCGATCGGAGAGGATCTTTCCGACAAAGAAATTCATATCCGTGATCGTCAATGGGCCACCTCGGCCATAGCAGGCAGGACCCGGATCGGCTCCGGCACTCGCAGGACCAACCGTCAGTTTGACGCCGTCAAAATCGCAAATACTGCCGCCCCCCGCGGCGACGGTTTCAATCGCCAGCATGGGCGCCACGACGCGTACGCCCGCTTTGCGAGTTTCGAATTCCATTTCGTATTGACCATCAAACCGCGAAACGTCAGTACTCGTGCCCCCCATGTCAAAACCAATTGAACGCGGAAAGCCTGCCGCCTGGGCGACCCGAGAGTAGCCGATCACGCCGCCCGCCGGACCGGACAGGATACTGTCCTTGCCCACGAAGCGGTCCGCACCAATCAAGCCTCCGGCTGACGTCATCAAGCGGATTGAACTGCCACCCAGCGAGCGTCGCAATCGGGCGATGTAGTCTTTCAGGATCGGATTCAAATAGGCGTCCATGACCGTCGTGTCGCCGCGCGGCACGATTTTGATCAGTGGCGCCAACTGGCTGCTGACGCTGATTTCCGTGAAGCCGGCTTCCCGGGCGAGATCCGCGACCTGCCGCTCATGTTCCGAATTCGCGAATGCGTGCAGCAGGCAGATAGCAACAGAAACGACTCCAGACGATTTCAGCGTCGCCAATTGTTCGCGGACTGCTTTCGCGTCAACCGGTCGCAAAACTTCACCTTCCGCATTCAGCCGTTCGTCAATTTCGATCACTTGCTCAAACAGCGGCTGTGGCTTTTGAATATCGAGATCGAACAAGCGGGGTCGATCCTGCGTGGCAATACGCAGGACATCTGCAAAACCTTTGGTGGTGACAAAGGCCGTCCGAGCTCCTGCGCGAGTCAGCAAGGCGTTCGTGCCGCGCGTTGTCCCCAGGCGGACCTGGACCTCGGGAATCGGCTCTTCGAGTCTCAATCCGAGCAAATAGCGAATGGCCACGACCGGAGCTTCTTCATCGGATTTCAGCTCATACACCGAATCGGCTGGCAAATCGGGAGGAAACACGGCGGCCACGGTGAAAACGCCAGTCGCGGCGTCGCTGTCAATGATTCGTGTGGCGAAAATCGGGTGTCCATGCGAGTCGAACACTCGAAACTGGTAACCGCGCCAAAAGCGTGCCGGGTCTCCACGCCGAGCAAGATCGCCAAATCGGACGGGGCTGAAAAACTCGTCAATTCGTCCTTTGAACGAACCATTACTCAGCAATTTGAAAGGGATCAGTGTCCCTTCAGGACTCCGGGCCAAAACATCGGTAAATGTGCCCCCCACATCAATCCAGAATTCCCAGGTCGTCATCAATAATCCCTCGAGGCAGTGTGGGCCATGGTCGTATCGCCATGCCTAGTTCAGGCAAACCGGTCTCCCGTCACCAGCCGGTTTCCGTTCAAAAACTCTGTCACCGACATCGGTTTCTTTCCTTCAGGCTGGATCAGGACAATCGAAATCGGATCCGTTCCTGTCTGCACCCAGAGTTTGTCCTTCGCCACTGAAACAACGGTCCCAGGCGGGATTGAGTCTTTCGGTGCGGCTGATCGGTCAGTTGGCGCGACTTGCCGAATCACAAGTCGTTTAGCGGGACGGCTTGGTTGATGCAGGAACGTGAATGCCGTCGGCCAGGGCTGCAAACCTCGAACGTGCCACCCAATCTCGGCAGCCGATTTGGACCAGGGGATCAACCCGAACTCCTTCGTCATTTTGGGTGCCAAAGTCACGCCCGCCGGATCTTGCGGAATTCGTTCGATTTTGCCTTGCTCTGCTTGATCGAGAAAGTTCACGGTCAGCGGTGCCGCCAGCGTTGCCAGACGTGTTTCCAATTCGCCTGCCGTTTCGGTTTCACCGATTGGTGTGCGCAGAATACCGACAACCGGTCCGGCGTCCAGCGCCGGAACGATCTCAATCAAACTCACTCCGGTTTCCGTTTCACCGTTCAAAATGGCATAGTTGATCGGTGCCGCTCCCCGGTATTTCGGCAGCAGCGAGGCATGAATATTGAAGGACCCTAAACGCGGAATTGCCAGGAATTTTCGGGACAAGATCTGTCCGTAGGCGGCCACCAGAAACAGATCCGCGCCCAAGGCCGCCAATTCTTCCAAGGCCTCTGGAGTGTTGATCTTCTCGGGTTGAAAGACAGGCGTGCCGTGCTGCATTGCAACATCTTTCATTTGGTTGGCGTGCACTTCCTTCCCGGCGCGGATGCGGTCCGGTTGCGTGTACAACGCCAAAACCTGATGTCGCGTGTCATACAAACTGGCAAACGAGGGAACTGCGAATTCGCCCGTTCCGAGCATGACGATCTTCAATCCAGCCACATGGACTCCTTGTTAAACCGGGGGCAGGGGGGCATTTCCTTTATCGCGAGTTCGAAAAGGAAATGCAAATACACGCCCAAAGCGCAAGCAAGTGAGCGAGTAGGTATGGGGCCCGACAATAGCGATTCGCACAAACTGCCGGAACGCGCTAGTGTCCAGTTCCGGATTCCTTGATATCTCTGAACCAAGGCGAGTCGACCTTTGGCTCGCGGGTGGCTGATTGAGTCCCCAGGAATATTTGTCGTCCACAGCGTATGAGCGATACCGAAGTACCGTACGTCACTGAGGGCGTAACACACTTTGGGGGCTGTTCGGTCGGCCAACCAATCTCAAAGTAAAGCCGTGTCGGCGCGGTTGCGCTGATGGAAGGTGCAACGTTTGGCCTCTGCAACCTGTCCCGGCTGGGACGATCGACAATAGCCCACCCTTTTTAAGGGTGGGACGACAAACAAAGCGACATTCCAAGTCCCATCAGGGACGACAGATTCGCTTCGCCGAAGTCGTTCAACCGCAGTGTTCCTAAAATTGTCTACGTTAAATCATGATCCATTTTCTGTCGTCCCCAAGGGACTTCGTAAATTCTTGCCCATGACCCACCCACCGTTCGAAACGGGGGGCTATTATCGATCGTCCCTGGCGGGACTGAGTACTAATCAGGCAAACATTGCCATTTCAGGACTTAAGCTTCGGGTCTGCTGCGGCGAAAAAACTGCGTGCAACCTTGGAAGATTCGACCGGTAGTTGAGGCAATCGCCCCAATCTCTAACGAGATTGGCGACAAAAATCGCTTGCTCCATTGGCCGGTAAGGTTTGATTTGACAACCTCTTCACGGTAGAAAGAGCGGCTCAGGGAAATCGTCGTCAGCGTTACTGACTCTGGCAAAAAGCCGATGTCGCAGTGGGCATGCGCTGACCGTTTCCAGTTTCTGCTGTCGCGTCTCAAAGCGAGACGACCGAACTTTGATGCACCTGCAATTGGAATTTCTACGAGGATTTGTCCATGACTTTGCGATTCCCTTCGTATTTTCACCGCCGCTGTTTTCTGCTGCTCGCGACTTTGGCGCTCGTTTCGGAGACGCGACTGACGCCGTTCGCCGCTGCGGCTGATCCGGCGAAACCGGCAGATGTCTCTAAGCTCCGTGTTTACATTGGGACTTACACCAGCCCTCAAGGGAGCAAGGGCATCTATCAGACAGTCCTCAATCTCAAAACGGGTGAATTGAGTCCTGTGGAATTGGCGGCGGAAGTGAGTAGCCCCTCATTTCTCGCAATTCATCCGACCGAGAAATCGCTCTATGCCGTGATGGAAATCTCTGATTTCAATGGCAAGCCGGCTGGTGGAGTCGGAGCGTTTTCGATCGATGCGAAGACTGGAAAACTCAAGTTACTGAATCAGCAGAGCTCCGGTGGCCCTGGCCCGTGCCATATCGTCGTCGATCATTCTGGCAAATTCGCACTCGTTGCCAATTACGGTGGCGGATCGGCGGGATCATTGCCCATTAAGTCAGACGGTTCGCTCGAAGCGATGGGCAGTTTTGTGCAGCATGTGGGGACAAGCAAGGACAAATCACGGCAAGAGGCGCCGCACGCACACTCGATCAACGTCGACCCCCAAAATCATTTTGCTTTCGTGGCCGATCTGGGACTCGACAAAGTGATGATCTACAAGCTGGATCCGAAAACAGGAAAGCTCACTCCGAACATGCCTGCATTCGCGTCCGTCGACGCCGGAGCCGGACCACGCCATTTTGCGTTTCATCCTTCCGGCAAGTTCGCTTATGTGATCAATGAGATGCATTGCACTGTAACGGGCTTTGTCTATGACTCCGCCAAAGGCGAGCTGATTCCCGTCCAGACCATCACCACGTTGCCCAATGGATTTGACGGCGAGAATTACTCGACAGCCGAAATTCAGGTCCATCCGTCAGGCAGATTTGTTTACGGCTCGAATCGTGGACATCACAGCATCGCTGTCTTTTCCGTTGACGCTGGAACCGGCAAGTTGACGGCGGTCGGGAATCAAAAAGAAGGCATTAAGACACCACGGAATTTCGGAGTAGACCCGACGGGTCAATTTGTGATCGTCGCCAATCAAGATGGGGACAGCCTGGTTGTGTTTCGAGTTGACCTGGCAACCGGCATGCTGAAAGCGACGGGACACAAGGTCGCCGTTCCTAAGCCAGTGTGCGTGAAATTCTTGCCAATTCGATAGAACGATTGCGGGGTCAGGTGGTTCAAAGTTCATTTTTCGCTCAATTTGAGCGAAAAATGAACTTTGAACCACCTGACCCCTGAGTTTCTTGACTCTTGAGTATTGCGCAATCTAACCTGCAAATGCCCGACCCTCAGTCAGGCAGAAATCACGGCGTTGGCTCATTGCTTTGGCCGTCGAGACAATTCCCGCGACATCGAGCCCGATATCGGCGAGTTGTTCGCTGCGTTCCCCGTGCATAATGAACCGGTCGGGGATTCCCAGCCGACGAATGTGCGAGGTGTTGATTCCGTGGTCGTTCGCCAGTTCCAGAACGGCTGAACCGAATCCGCCCAACAGAGTGTTTTCTTCCACCGTGACGACGAAGCCGGACTCTTGAATGGCTTTGATCAGCGTCG
>JAQGHT010000583.1 GCA_028291565.1 Planctomycetaceae bacterium
TGGTGGGACACGGGGCCGTGGGACAGACGACGCTTTCGGACATTATGCTGTTCCGAAACGGCATCACAAACCGCCAAGGATCGGTCGATGATGGAACCAGTCTGCTCGATGTCGATGACGAAGAGCGCGAGCGGAAATTCTCCATCAGTTCCCACATCTCACATTTTTCTCGTTCCGGTCACTGGAACAACATCATTGATACCCCAGGGTATCCCGATTTCATTGGTCAAACGATTAGTGCTCTGCGGGGCGTCGAGACTGCCGTAATCGTCATCGCGGTGGACTCGGGAATCGCCGTCAATACACGAAAGGTATTTCACGAGGCCACGAAAGACGGCATGGCCCGCATGATTCTGTTGAACAAGTTCGATCACGACAACATCGATTTTGCTCAAGCCGTCGCCGATATTCAGGCGACATTCGGTGCCAATTGCCTGCCGTTGAATATCCCGCTGGGGACAGGTGCCAAATTCCAGGGAGTCGTCAGTACGCTCCCAGGAGCGGCCGCGGCCGCGGGCCTCGACACTGACGTCGCAACCCAGGTGGCCGCCATCCAGCAAAAAGTTCTGGATGCCATTGTCGAAGCCGACGAAGCCTTGATGGAGAAATATTTCGAAGGTGAAACACTCACTGCCAGTGAGATTTCGCAGGGCATCACGGCGGCCATGGTCGCCGGTACATTGATTCCCATGTTCTGCGCCAGTGCCCGGACGGGAGTTGGTGTGGACGAATTCATGGATGCGTTGACTCAATATGCCGCAGCACCTTCGTCCCGTTTGAGAACAGGCACGGACATGAGCGGTGGAAGCGTTTCCGTGAAATCGGATGCGGATGGGCCATTGGTCGGCCAGGTGTTTAAGACGCGGATCGACCCGTTCGTTTCCAAGCTGAGTTACATTCGGTTGTTCTCGGGCAAGCTGACCAAGGATTCCACGATCCTCTGCCCGCGGACCGGTAAGCAGTTGAAGATTCACAATCTGTTTCACGTTCAAGGAGGGACTCAGGAACCGGTCGATGTGGCTGTCGCTGGCGATATTATCGCCGTTTCAAAGGTCGAAGAATTGCATACTGGAGACACGATTTGTTTTGGCAATGGGCAGGCTCGAGGAGCCGTCATCTTGCCTGAAATGACGTTTCCGACCCCGATGATCGGTCTGGCGGTGGAACCGAAAAGCCGCAATGACCAGCAGAAGATCTCGGGCGCGTTGCATAAGATTGAAGAGGAAGATCCCACCTTCAAAGTGACCCGCGAATCCCAGACGCATGAAATGGTCATGCAGGGCATGAGCGAACTGCATCTACAGATTGTGCAGCAACGGTTGCAGAAGCGGGACAAAGTCGACGTCGTGACGCACCAACCGAAAATCGCCTATCGTGAGACGATTTCCGGGGCGAAAGACGGCAGCTATCGGCACAAGAAGCAATCGGGCGGATCTGGACAATTCGCGGAAGTTCATCTGCGGGTTTCCGCACTTCCACAAGGGATCGATCCCGCAGAATACTTTACCAAAGAGCGTTTCGATCATCTGCGGGAATACCATTACGATCCCGTACTGAATTTCGCGTTTGTGGATCGCGTTTCGGGCGGTACTGTCCCCAATCAATTCATTCCGGCCGTGGAGAAAGGGGTGATTGACCGGATGGCGAAGGGTGTGATCGCCGGTTTTCAAGTCCAGGATGTCTGTGTCGAACTTTATTTCGGTAAGGACCATCCGGTCGACAGCAATGAGGCCGCGTTCCGCATGGCGGGGGCGATGTGTTTCCGCAATCTGTTCCGCGACGCCAAGCCGCAGTTGCTCGAACCGATTGCGCGGGCCGAGATCTATGTTCCGGGCGACAAGCTGGGCGACATCACCAGCGATCTCAACAGTCGCCGCGGCCGGGTCGAGGGGATGGAGACTCAGCCCAATGGATATCAGATCATCACCGCTCGAGTTCCCGTTTCAGAAATGATGACTTATGCCCGTTCGATGTCCAGCATGACCGGAGGCCGGGGTTCCTTCACCTTGGAAATGAGTCACTACGAAGTCTTGCCGCCGAACGAGCAACAGAAGGTGATTGCCTGGGCGCAGATGAAGGACGAAGAAGAATAGCGCAGACGGTTCCGCTGAAAATGACTTTCGCCAACCGTCCGCGTGTTGTCGAATTGTTGAGAACGTGAGTCAGGGCCAGGCGGGGTGATAAGATGCGATCCGGTTTACCGGATGGTTTTTCACCCCGCCCTTATTGTTTTCACAAGTGCGGGAATTAGCGCTCCAAACTCTGAATTCTTGAAATCTGGGCACTTCGAAGGAAATTAAATGCGAAGTTGGGAACACTAATCTCCGCTAAAAACCGCTAATTCAAACTGAGCGTCTCTGTCTATGATCGTCGAGCACTCATGATGGCCGGTGTTCACTCACGGATTCTCACTTCTTGTCATTGGCGTTGACTGGGGTTCGGAATTAAATCCGAAACTTTTGCGGCATTGCTGAATCTGAGTTAGGTTTGACTCGAATTCATGAGGCGTTTCTTGTTCCGTGTGTAACTGCTCCGATGCAAAAGAGTTAAGAAATGCTTGCTGACACGCCCGAACGCTCAACTGAGAACTGAGATGCAACCGCAAGCTCCTTGCAATTGGAGCTGGACCGCCGTGACGGTATCGATGTTGCGATATCAATTTCCTCAGAATCGCCGTGGTTTGATGCTCTTGCCGAGTCGCCGCTGCGCTGTCGCTCTTTAATGGGCCATCTGGCGAAGTCGCCGGAATATTCTGTCTTGCAAGGGAGTTGATAAGATGTTCAGCAAATTCACATTCTGTTCGAGTATTTTCGCGGTGCTCGCCAGTTCGGCGATCTTGTCCGCTCAGCCAGTCGATCCACCGCACAATCCACCAAACAAAGACGCGGAACCTCACTACAAATCGAGGCCGCAACGTCAGACCCCGCGAGTGAAAATCCCAAATACTGATGTGCTGGACGAAGGCCCCTTGCCGCCCGTTGCCCCGGAAGATGAAGAAGCCCCAGAGGGTGGAACCAAAGTGCCCAATTCCGTGCTGCCTCCAGGGCCGCGGGTAAAGATCGAAGTGCGTGGTCCCAAGACCGACACCGTATTGGCATCGTTTATCGCACTCGCAAATCAGGAAGAAATCTTGATTTCAGAGCACGCGGGCGAATTGTCGCAAAATCCAAACGTCCGCAAATTCGCCATGACGATGGCTCATGATCATCTGGCGTTTCTAGAAAAACTGAGGAGGTTCGCCCCAGACGCGACGAAGCCCGGCTTTCTGGATGCCGTAGTACTTCCAACGCGGGGGCCCGCAAGCGTCGCGGAAGCGGAATTCAAATTGAATGTTGAGTTGCCAGGCAAGGTTGCGGTCGCAGTGCCTGATGGTTCGCGACTGCGCAAATTCGATTTGCACAGTTCGGTGCCGCAGCTCATGAGTATTGAGCGAGAAGTGGCTGCCCAATCTTTGGCGAATGATAAGGCCATGTTGCGTGGGAAGACCGGATTGGAATTTGACGAATGCTATTTGGGTCAGCAATTGGCGCTACACATGGCGATGAAGAACAAATTAGCAGTCTTTCAACGCAGGTCTTCGCCGGAACTCGCCGAAGTTCTGGCCGACGGACAAGCAATGACCGAGCTGCACTGGAAACAGGCGTTCGAGATGATGAAAACGCTGGACGCAGGGCCAAGAACGACTCAGGCGGCTCCAACCAAGCGTGCCAGCATCAATAGTCAATCGCAAGCTAAAGACTAATCCTGGGTGCTTTACTGTTCATTGCCTGCAATGCTGTCGGGGGCGGTCGATAATAGCCCACCGTTGAAAGAGATTGTCCAGCTTTGGAGTATTGTTGTCAGCCAATTACTGATGGCGATTGAATGGGACTTATGGGACCAATAGGAC
>JAQGHT010000346.1 GCA_028291565.1 Planctomycetaceae bacterium
GCATCGGCGTCAGGAACTTCCTGGGTGTGATCGACATCAGCGTCTTGATCAGGGCATTAATGAAGCCGGTGTGTTCAGCGACTCCAACCCCCAGTAACGCCACGAGAACCACGCCTAGAGGTGGGAATTCCACAAAATTCTTCACCATGTTGGCCAAAAACGAGACCAGCGTCGGTCCTTGAAGTTGATTGATCACCTTGATCGGCTGCGGATTGGGATGCGTTTTTCCATCCAGGGTGTAGAGCGTCGTCGGATCAATTTCACTGAATTGAATTCCTGACAGCAGCCAGGATGCAATCCATGTAATGCCCAGAGCCCAGACAAACAGGATGGCCGGGTCGGGAAGGCGATTACCCAACCATTCAATCGTGTCCAAAAACGTCTGCGTCCAAGATCGAATCGGAGTCAGGGGGGCATCCGACATGAAGTGGCTCCTCACCCTCACATGACAGCGAGTCAAGCTGCCTGGAAGGCCTTACCAGTGGATCTACAAGCAGGGCACGAGAATACGTCTGGCGAGAGGATACAGCGGAGCAGCCTGCGAGGGCAACCGAGAAGCCGCCAAAGGATCTGCCAACCCGTGGGGTCCTGAATTGGGAATCTCACAAGGACTGGCGAGTTGGGCTCCGGTGTCGTGGAAGCTGTCGTTTGGAAATCCCTCATGGTAATGGTGGATTCCGAAACGAAAAAAGGATGGCCTTTTCAGGCCATCCTTTTCATTTCTGTTTGATGCGCACGAGATTTTGCGAATCGAACTACGGGCTGTGATTACCAATCGATTGCAGACACCCGATTCACAATCAATAGAGGGGGGGGCAAGTCAAAACCGACACTATAGCTGGCACCCGTCCGGTAGTTTGGTTTCTACTGTGGACCGGCTTAGAAGGCGCCACCGCCGCCCATTCCCATGCCGCCACCACCCATACCACCACCGCCCATGCCACCCATTCCACCGCCGCCCATACCACCCATTCCACCGCCGCCCATACCACCGCCACCACCATTCATCTGGCCGCCACCGCCAGCTCGACCGCCGGATCCACCACCACCCTGCCCGAACAAGGGATTAATTGGTGTCACCAGGTCGCCCGCATAGTAGGCCAGAATCGGCTTTTTCAAGGTGCCATCGGCCTTGGTTGTGATCTTCAAGACTTCATCCTGAATCACATAAGTCAGATTCTTCGGCTCCAGCAACAACTTCAGAGCATTTTTCAAAGTGATATCGCTGATCACCAAGTTGATGTCGGCCGTATCCGTGGCGATCGTTTCTTCTTCCAGTTTGACCTTATCAATGATCACATTGATTTCGTAGACTTCCATCAACTTGTTTCGCACGTCTTCCAACGTCGCATCCACGAAGTCAAACTTTTCTTTCATTGGCTTTCCGAGAGCCAACACGATCTTTTCTTCTTGCTTGCTGTAACTTCTGACGTCCACAGACTTCCACTTCTCACGTTTGATCGTGATTTCTCGCCATCGTTCCGCACTTGGCCACAGAATCGGAATGTTGTCCGGATAAGGTACGTGGGCTCGTTCCACTTCGTAGCAAGTCGCCAGGAACTTGTCCGCACGCAAGGCTCGCATGCGGCGAGCCTGGTCCAGAGCACCGTAAGCTTCAGAATTGAAAACATCGAGATTCGGGACGTAGTTATAGGGGTCCAGTTCAACTGCGATGCGGGAATACTCTTCGGCTTCCATGAAGGCCTCTGATTCCCCTTTAGTCCCTCGAATGATCAAGGCCCGAACGCGTTCGATCAACTGTTGCATCCGCTCTTCATCTCGTTGAGCTTGATCCATCAGTTTCTTCCGCGATTCCAATTGCGACTGCTTGGTTCGCAATGCCGCAGCCTTTTGCACATTGGATTCATTTTCATTTTGCAGCTTCTGCAGATTCCTGTCGAGTTTGCGTCGCAATGGCAGGCGGATTGATTCGGGCAATTCTACCGCGGATTCCACCACGTTCTGCAAGTCTTTGAGCATTTGGACGGCGGCCGAAAAATCAGACGCAGCCACTTGATTCGAAGTGTCGACCGTCCGGTTGACTTCCGCGGTCAATTCTTGAATGCGAATCTGCTGGCGGGCATTCAACTCCTCAAGCAACGAATCTCGCTTGGGGTTTGAACGATCAGCAGCATCCAGCGGACTGTCGCCGGGCATGGGTTCGGGCGCCACTTTTGCTTCACCATCTTCGGGCAGTACCGCAGCCGGATCAGGCTTGGCCTCACCCACTGGTTTCGCATCAGCCTCAGGTTTCGCATCAGCTTCTGGCTTTGCTTCAGCTTCTGGCTTAGCATCGGCTTCTGGTATTGCGTCGTCCTCAGCTTTCGAGTCTTTTGTATCCTCTTTTGCCTTGGCTTTGTAACGCAGGAATCGAATTGGTTTGACTCGCAGCTTCTTCGAAGCCGTCAGGATTTGGCGTGCTTCCTGGTTACTCGGATCCAGTTGTTGCAGTGTTTTTGCAATCTGATCAGCCTGTTGAGGATCCTTGCGGCCCAAAGCCGTTACACCGGCCGATGTCAAGCCTTCCAATTCAGTTTGAAATAGTTCGTGACTCTTTACGACCCATTGACGGCCGGCCAAGGGCATCGCAACACCGTGAGTATCCTCAGCCATTTTCCAGGCTTGATACACAAAACCAGCTGAACCTCCGAGTTGTTCTGATTCCAGATTCCAGGAGAACTCTTGATTGCGACCCGCCAATTGACCTGACATCTTGACGGTGATTTTGGAGCCGTTCAGACCCCGTCCCAGTAGCACGGTCTCACGATCAAATCTGACCGGTGGGAAAACCGCCGGCTGTAAGCCGGTCAACTCTGGTGTGGTTGAAACCGAATTCGGATAGAAGACTGGACAACGAGCAGCACGAACCAATTCTCGGGCAGCCTTGGCGGTATCTGTTCCTGAAGCACTTTGATCTGCAACGACGGTCGACTCATCGACTGTCAGACTGCCTCCAGTGTGTTGCGCTAAAGCCCCCAACAGGAGTAAGTCAGTACGCGGGCCAATCGCAAAACTGCTGACCGGCACTGCAGCCTCACGAAGATCGCCAACCAGCTTCTGCATTTCTGGAAACTGAATCAATTTCGCGGTGCTGAACCCATCTCCGATGAACAACACCGATCGGGCCGAACCTGCTTTGAAACTCTTGAGCGAAGTTCTCAAGGCGAGTTCCAGACTGGAACATCCCAATGGTACCCGGTCATTCAAACGCAGTAGCCCGCCAGCCAACTCCGGGCTGTTCGCGGCTACGAATCCAGAAGTCAACTCATCCGCGGTGACGTCCGAAGCCAACAGCAGTACCCGGTCCCCCGCAGGTAAGGCCGCGCAAAAACTTGTGGCAAGACTTAGTGAACGCGTCCGAAACGCACCCGTTTGACTGGCCGACGTATCGACAATTAAAACATGATCATAAGCTGTGGTCTTGATGGATGGCTGGTTCGGCGCGGGTAGCACGAGAGCGGCATAATGTTCGCCAGCCGGCGTCTGATACTGCACCAAGCCCGGGACCGAGCGAGCGGCCGTCGGCCCAGCTGATTCAACAGTCAGCGCTCCAATAACAAATACCCAGCCCGCAGCCAGCGACATGATCAGTCGCCAGGCCGGCATTTTTGATAGGTTCATGTAACGGACTTTCTGAGACCTTGGCGGTCAGAACGATGGGCTGTTGGGGGTGTATCAGAAGTGGTTTGGAACCAATTCGATTTCCACGCAGAAATCCGTCAGACGACGAGCACGCCTATCAGCAGTTTGGATGTTACCACATATTTGACGTTGAAGTACAGGAAATTCCGATTCGAAACTGCGGCTAATCAGGAATTTTCAATCATTCTGAATAATTCCCTGGAAAATTACTAATCGCGTGGGTCGACCCGAAATCCATGTGCTTGAATCGGCGTTTGCCGCAATTTTGACCCCGAAATACACAAGCTGCCGATCACATTTCCAGGATTCCAGCAGTTGAAACGAATGCTCCGGCCGCGACGGTGACACCGTTCACCTTTTGTTCTCAGTAGCCGATTTCGCTGCCCCCCTGGAACAGTACCTAAAACCGGTCCAACCGTCCCAATCTTAATCGCGGCCAGAATTCAGTGCAGAACATCTAGAGGATTCGCATTATTTCTACTCGTCATCGGATTGTACTCGTCATCGAATTTCTGAATCTCGATGACGGGCATAAGTACGATCACGAGTACGAAAAACGGGAAACACCACTCTGCAATTTGTTTCGCCGTACTACTGAATACCGATCGTTACGGGGTGGGCCCTAGAACAGGATTCGATTCCAATTCCAGAGTCAACCGAAAGAGTTCCCAATCGTCATATTCGGGGACTTCGTCTCGGCTGGGCTTAAGCTGAATCTCCAAGAGATTCTCACCTTTCCGCAGGCTTTCGGCAGAAAGATTCAGCAAAATCTCTTGCGGGACTTGCTCCGTCCCGTGGCCTGAAAGATGTTCATTTAAGATGGCAATTCGTTTTTGATTCAAGTGAAGTTCGGTTGTCAGCTCACCCGATCGCAAACGATTTAAAAGCGGCGTTGGACGTGTCTCAGGGCCCGACGGTTCGAGATTTCTTGCCCTCACACGCAAACGAACTCGGCCGGTTGAAGCTGAATCAAGCTGAAAACGACGCTTCCACTGTGTACCGCACGGAACGGGAGTCCGGAATCGAGATTTGACTTCATCTCCCAGATGAATGTCGCGTCCTTCCAATTCCAATTCAACGCCAAAGTAAGCGGGCTTGATTTGTCGGATCTGTTCCAAGGGAATGCTCAATCGATCGAGAATCGAGTGCTCCACATCGACATGATCCACGTCACAAGACACTATCGCACAGTGCAAAGTGTCGGCCAGTCGCCAATCTGGTGCCGTCCAAAGTGGTTGTAGATTAATTCGACAAATCCACCCCGAAACCGCACGCGGTTCAAATTCGGCGTCGGCCAGGCAGACGCGTGACAGCTGGGACCAGGGGATTCGAGCTTCACGTTGTTCAGAATCGAGTCGAATCCCGTCGAGATCGATCTCGCGGATGGATCCGAACAATTCATCGCCGGTCTGTAGAATGACCTCGTCTGTTGTGCTTTGCAGTCGCGGCGGTTGCGAGGTCGTAGCGGCCTCGAACAGACAGAAGTCATCAATCCAGACAGGTGACGATGTTGCTTCGGCGGCGAATTCCACGCATTTCAAGACTTGGGCCATTCCACCCAACTCGTGTCGATGGGTCAGCAAATCGCCATCAATTGAGATCGTGCAGGTTGCGGATGAGAACTGGCAAGTCAACGCGTGCCACCCC
>JAQGHT010000609.1 GCA_028291565.1 Planctomycetaceae bacterium
TTGGCGCCGGAAGACTGTCATCAGCTCCTTTCCACATGCGGCATCCCGAATCCGCATTTGGAACATTCCGAACGAACTGAACTGCAGGAGGTCGTCGCCGATTTTGGGGGGGAACTGTTGGACCAGTTGGCTGCGGAGCTCAATAAGACACTGTCGTATCTCGGTTCACAACGTCCAGAATTACTTCCAGAAGAAATCTTATTGGTCGGCGGCGGAGCCACAATCCAGAATGTCGACGCCTGGTTGAATTTTGAGACCGGTCTGCCAGTCTCTCCCTGGCGCCCGCAAGAACGGATCCCGACCAGTACATTTCTGGACGGCCAGTCGGTGGAATTGCTGGCGCAGGCGGCCGCGCTGTCTGAATTGGGGTGGCGATCATGAAGCAACACTTGAATCTGCTCCCTTGGAAGCTGCGCTGGCGAATGCTGTTGAGGCAACGCCTGCGACATTGGGTTCTAGTCTGGTCGATCCTCGCAGTCGGCTGCGGATTACTGTATGCGCAAAGTTGGCATGGGCTGGCGCTGGCACAAGACGAACTGGAAATCTGGCAGCGTCGGGCGGTACCGGTCCAGGCGGTTCAGCAGAAGAATGCGTCCCTGCAACGCAAAATTGCCGAGCTCCAGGAACGGCTGGCGAAATATGGACATCTTGATAGTGAACAAATTGGATTTCAACTGCTGGCGACAATCAGTCAAAGTGCGGGAGCGGTGGATGGGAAAATTCAGGTCCAGAAATTAGCCTTTAAACAAACCCAGGTCGTCGACATTCCGGCAACCCCGAACGTTCCCGCTGCCCAACCCGCTCCTCAGCCTGCACCGGGAACACCGGTAAAAAAACCGAAAATGAAAGACGTACGAACTTTGACTTTATCAGGAGTCGCTGCCAGCAATTTGGTTTTAGCTCAGTTTGTCTCCTCCCTGCGAGACAGTGGAGCATTTCATACCGTAGACTTGAAATTATCGACGGGCAGCAAAGTCAAGGCGGGCGGAGGAACTCGTGAATTTCAGGTCGAATGTTCGTTTTAAGCAGTCCGTATCATTTGAAGAACCGTCAAGATGTTGACCACTCCACGACTCGATAAACTGCAGGTATATGACCTCTGGCTCAATGGGGGACTGGGGCTGGTCACGGCTGTGGCTTTGATTGGTGCCTATTTCGCGGCCTTCTATCCCTTCAATGTTCAACACAGTGCTGTACAAGCCGAGGTTTACGAGTTGCAAGAGCTCATTCGGCAGGCCTCAGAGCTCAGCGAAAAGGAGCATGCACTGGCGGCGAAGTTAACCATTTCAGAAAACGCGGCGGTCGACCTGGCCCGGCGAATTCCAGCAGCACCACGTGAATCAGATTATCTGTCGCAGTTTTGCGAATTGGCCGAAAAAACCGGCCTGGAAGTCGCCGATTATCATCCGGGGATCATCGAACAGCGAGAAAACCATCATGAGATGGAAGTGCATATCAGTACGCATGGTGAGTACCAGTCGATCGGGAAGTTTTTGCAGAAAATCGATCATCTGCCGCGCCTGTGCCGGTTGACTCAGCTGGACGTGGGAACGGATGTCGCTGGCAGTAAGTTGCACGCGGAAATGCGTTTTCGAATCTACTTCGCCCCCCCGGCCACTCCTGACGCGGCGAAGAAAGGCTGATCTAATATGGCTGACGATTCCAATCACTCTCACCCGACGATTACACGGAAACAAAGCGTCATGATCGGAGTGTTAGGCGCGGCTTTAATCGGTGTCTTAGTCTTTGGTCAAGACGGCGGCGCGGCTGCTGTCAACGATGCCGCAACCACTGAGCCACGCGCTCGACGTCGGGCTGCCGATCCTGCGGTAAAAAGTAAAGCAACAGTCTGGCCCAAAGTTTCGTTAGAAGAAATGCTGGCTCACAATCCATTCGCACAACCAAATCTCCCGAAGGAAACTGAGCCCAAGATTCCCGCTCCGGAAGAGGTCGCTGCCGCCGAAGCAAAAACCCTTGAGTCCGCCAAGGCGAAGTCGCTCGAAGTTGAGCGACAGACCAAAGTGGACGCTGTCATGACAGATTGGCGGAATCAAAAAGTGAATATGATTTTGCGGACCGATCGAGGTGTGACTGCCTTGATCGGAGATCGCAAAGTTCGCGAAGGTCAAATCATAGACGGCGTCCGCATCGTTTCAATTCGCCCGAATGGAGTGATCGTCGAACCAGTCTCATCGGCGAAGCCCTGATCATATCAATTGAACGTGCTGGTCCAGGTGCGGTCCTGACGGTACCCCGGCTCCAGATCAACGCTATGGTTTCCAGGCTCCAATTCTGACATCGGAAGTCATGCTGAAACCCGCTTTCGCCAAGTTCTCCAAAAGCATTTTCGGATTCAATGTCTCGCCCCTGGTCCGGATGACAATCTGACGTTCCTGGACATTCACTTGCATCACCGTCGCATCAACGCCCGACACTCCTGTCAAAGCGGTCTGCGCTGCTTCCAAAGTCTCTCCAGTCCCTTCGAACGCGGAGAATTTGAGCGTGATGACTCGGTCACCTGGATTCGGGGCAGTGGGTAATGATCGATTGGGTTTGACCGGTTGTGGTTTTTGCGCAACAGGTTCGGGTTTTGGGGTAATGACTGGCTTTGATTTCTGCGCCGCCGGCTCCGATTTGGGCATCGCGCGTTGAGACTTCTTTGCCACAGGTTCGGATTTCGGAGTGACCGGCAGTTTACTAATCGGCAATGAATCGGGAGTTGTCATTGGAACGGAAGGCACGGGCGGCTGAGGCTTTGTCATTGGAACTGGCTGTGATTCGGGAATGGATGCTCCAGTGCCAGGTTCGCCAAATTGCGTTCGGAGCCATTCGATCGCCTGAGGAACACCCTTTTGCGCCATGGCCTGATAGTGATGTCCATCTGGAACCTGACTGAACGTCACGGATTTTCCCAGACCCTTGGCGAGGTTCGCGAAATTCGCCGATTGGCGGATTGGAACCACGGCATCGCCCTGTCCATGAAATAGAAAGACCGGACACCCCAGAGTTCCGACATGCGTGATCGGCGCGGCTCGAGTGACGAAACTTTCAATGCCCGGAAATTGGTTCCGGGTTCGCGGATCGAGTGCCAGGTTCTTCATGTCGGCTGGCAGTTCCGTCGCCGGTGCGAATGCGATGCAGCCCCGTAATGTCGGTTCGTGTTCTGCAAAGAGCAGGGCCAGGGTACCAGCGGAACTGTGGCCGGCGATATAGATCCGTTTGGGGTCGACTTCGGGAACACGCAGCAGGACGAACGCCATCGCGTTGCGGGCATTGACCATCCCCGCAGCCGCAGCGCTGAACGCCTTGTAACCCTGAGACATGGTCGCATCTGTGGCTTGTTGCAAATCATCAATCGGGCCATCCAACGAGAAATGGAGCACGGCCATTCCTGCTCTCACATACGGCACAAACTCGTCTTCAGCGTTGACAGGATCCAGAGGTTTTCCAGAGATCAAATTGCTGCCCGCCGGACCAACCAGGACGCAGCCCAGCGATCGCTGCGGCGCGCCGGCACGCGGCAGATAGAGCCGCATTTGCATGTTGACTCCAGGCAATGCATGATCGCCTGTTGCCGGCTTGCATTGGACTGCGACGTAATTCACTCCGGACGGCGTTGTTTGAGCGACTGGCTGGACTACGAATTCAGGCAACAGAACGTCGGCGACTTTGAAGAGTCCTCGCGGTTCATCCGGCGTATTCAAGGTTTGTTTTGGCTCGACAGGAACACCAGCGGGAATCTGGACGGCCGGCGCATTCGCCTGCATCCGGTTCAGGCCGGCGAAGCCCGCCATGCCACCGATATACCCCGGGATGACACTGCACAGCAGGGCGACTACGCCTGCCAAAATCACTTTTCGCGGACGTTCTGTATCTTCATAGTAGGTAAAGAAGCCAAAGTACAAGACGAACCAGACGATGGGCAGAAATGGCAGGAGAAAGATCAAAAAGATATTGATCCAAATCAACATCAGATACAAATAGGCGAAACCGACAATGAGTGTCGCTGCCCCAGCGATACCGCAGGCGAGTGCCAAAAACGGCCAGACGCCGGGGTAGATAAATCCTGCCAGCAGTGCAACTCCATAGATCCCCAGCAAGACCGCATCAACGGACAGATGAGTCCATGTCCGGCCGAGAAAATTGCCCCAGGCAGCCATGATCTTCGAGCCCGACAGGTTGAGCTTGCGGCTGCGCTTCTTTCTGGGCTGACCGGGCAATCGTTGAGGCTGCCAATCTTCTCCAATGTCGTCGTTGTCCGGTTCTTCGAGGTCCTCCAGGTTGTGCAGCAAATTGCTTCCGGCTTGCGGGACTTCGATCACTTCGCCGCACGATTTACAACGGATTTTCTTGCCGGCGGCCTTGTTCAGCAACGGGAATGTGGCACAGCAGGCATCGCAGGTGACAGAAATCGCCCTGAACGGTCTCGAATTAGAACAGATCGGAAGAGCACACTG
>JAQGHT010000349.1 GCA_028291565.1 Planctomycetaceae bacterium
CGAGTTGTTGTTCGAGGTACGGGTTTGCGGAGTTCCTCCCTTATTGAAATCGGTCGTTCCTTTGAATGAGCCGGTCGTATATACGTTGCCCGAATTGTCGATTGCCACGTGTGTTGCGGATTCATCGTTGCTGCCGCCAAACTGCTGTACCCACGTCACCGAGCCGTTCGAAGTACTTAATTTGAGGAGAAATCCGTCGAGGGAGATCGCGGACTTATTGGTGCCTCCGAAGTTGACGGTCCCCTGGAATGTGCCTGCCACGTAAAGATTTCCACTGTTGTCGACCGCAATGCCCTGTCCGAATTCGCTGCTGGTGCCCCCGATCGTCTGAACCCACACCAGGTTTCCTGAATTATTGAGCTTGAGTGCTACGATGTCGAGGTTGCCGGCACTCGTGCGTGAATTGCCAGAGAAAACAACCGTGCCACCAAATTCACCCGTCACGTAAACGTTGCCCGAACTGTCGACAGCGACATCCCGAGCATTCTCCTCACCCAGCGTGCCTCCATAGGTGGTCACCCACATCACTGCGCCCGCTGCCGAATACTTTGCGATGAACATATTCCGGTCACCGCCAGTCGTAGTCCGTGAGACCGTGCCGGTACCGGGATCGAAATCCACTGCGCCGACAAACTGGCCCACAACATAGATATTTCCGGCGGAATCTTCGGTGGAACTGTTCACAAAAACGTTTCCACCCGTGGCAGTGATCCCTCCTGCCCATCCGAATTGAACCAATGTCTGAGTCAAGTTGACTGTTGCCGTGTCAACGTCCTCCGTCGATTCACCCTGTTGACCGTCTTGATCCTGGTCCATCAGGTTGCCGGCGACATCAGAGATTCCGGGCCCGATTGCCGCACTGTAGGTACCCACATTCGTTTGCCTTGCGAAATGGATCTCAAATACTGTGCTGCTGAGTGAGACTACTGATGAGACGGTGATCACCCCGGACGGTCCGGTCAGCAAAACGTCAGCCAGCGTGAACGTCGAGAGATCGATTGGCTCAGAGAACTGAACCTGAATTGAATCGAACGAGCCTTCGACTGTCGCGGCAGGAGTTTGCGAAATCACACGCGGACCGGTTGTATCAATCACGGTCACTGAAAGTTGAGCGTCCGAGCTGAATTGAGGGACACCCGAATCCGTCACCTGCGCGAAGAAGAACGAAGTTCCTTGGGCGAAACCGGCCGTCGATAGCGTCAAGCTCCATTGATTGACATTTTGAATTCCGCCGCCGAGTAATAGATCGCCAGCGTCGAGGGCTCCATCGAGATTGGCATCCATCCAAAAGCTGACATTCAATGTATCGCCATTGGGATCCGAAACATCATTGGCCGTTAATGTCAGCGGATTTCCCCTCGTTACGAAGTCCGGACCAGAGAACGAACCAATAACCGGTCGCACATTGTCGGAAGCGACAATCGCCAACGTTGTTGAGACAATATCGCCTGCCAATCCGAGATCGTCGAATGATTGCGCAAAGACGCGCGCAGTTCCTAGCGGCCAATTTGCCGTCGGAAACACGGCTGTCGCAGTATCGCCAGAAATGCTGCCGTCGCCTAACACGAGATCGTTCAAATCCCAGACTCCATTGTTATCAATATCCAGGCCAAAGCTGACGCGACCGACTCTCCCGTCTGGATCACCGATGTTGTTCGAGGTAAGCGTGACGGTGCCCCCTTGAATTGCTGTGTCTGGAGCGGCGAGCGATCCGGCAGCGGGCGGCATATTCGGGCTGACGACGACTTGAGCGATTTGTGCGAGACTGGTCGGTCCGTTGAGACGCGTCACCAAGACCAGCACACGGTTTTCTCCGAGATTCCAATTGCCGGTAGAAACCGTCAGCGAATGCACCCCGCCAACCGATTCGCCACCAGGTCCAAAATCAGATCCAAGATACTCAGAGTCGAAATCGATGGCTCCATTATTGTTAAAATCGGCATAGAAACTGACGCCATCGATTTCATTTGCGGGAACTCCGGTGATTCCGGACATCGACAGTGTTATCGGTTCGCCTTGCACGATTGTGTCTTGGGAGACGCTAAAATTCCCACCGGTTGGAGCACCATTGAAACCAGCAATTTGGATCTTCAACGAGTATTTCCGATTTTGTTCGACGGGGGTGACTCCACCGACGATGATGACGTAACGCCCTTCGGTCAAAGTCCCACCCACGGGAGTCTGCAGTAGGATTTTCTCATGTCCGACGGTATTGGTCGTGGGGGGCGTCGTGAGTCCGTCGCCAGGAATGCTCGTATTCGAAAATCCGTAGGACTGTTGGCTTCCAATGCGTCGCAATTCCAGAGTCAAATTGCCGGTCGGCTGTCCCGCGCCCTGATCCAGATCCTGAAAGAAGTTCAGATCTACTTGAATGCTTGTGGCATCCCCGATCACCTCGAATGCATAGTTGTCTGAATCGCCAGGCTCCAAGGCCAAATTCTGCAATGAATAGTCCTGTTTACCCCCTAAAAACCAAGCCGTCTCCGGCGTATTGTTATTCTCATAACTATCATCATTGAACGGCCCCGTTTCCAATCCCAGCACGTTCACCGTGACTTTTGAGATCGTGCTATGCAAACCAAAATTGTCCGTCGCCCGGGCCATGATTACGACCGGCCCAACTGGCCAATTCGTGGTCAGTACCGAGGCCGTGAAGTTCACTTCCGACGTTTGAAGATCGATATCTTTGCTACCATATGCAATAAGCGGGTCGCTGTCGTCCCAATTCCCGTCGCCATTCGCATCCAACTTAAAGACCACTTCGTTCGCGGCGTGATTGTCATCGAGAACATTGGTTGCTGAAAGCGTGATCCGTTGGCCTTTTAAGAACGAGGCAGGATCGACTGAGAAATTCGAAATGACCGGCTCCGCCACATTCGATACTGGCGGTGGAGGGACGATGATCAAACTGGTAAAGTCGATGCCTTGGCCCACCCGCCGATTGTTGTTCTTGTTTTCAGGGACATGATTTGTCGTATCCAGCACAGCCCCGATGTACAACGTACCGCTTGTGAAGCCAGCCGGCGGAGAATTCGGAAGTGTGACCTGCACGGATTCTGTATGAAATTGGCCAGGACTTAGGCTGAATAAAGTACGACTTCCAATCTCTTTGTCGCTCTCGTCGAAATTGGCATCTGTCGAAAGGTAAAATTTGTAAGTAAACGGACCCGCTGCAGTGCCACCTTGATTCTTGAATGTGTAATTGATCGCGAACGATTGACCCCACTCGTAGTGATACAAGTCGGGATTCAATGTCAATTGGGTCCCCACCAAATCCGCAGGTCCCGTTGGTTGAAATTGATTACCGGGTATCGTGGCAAAGTCCAACCCTTCGCCTTGTCCGCGGTTGTTTGTCTCATCAATTTCCGACGGGTCAGCATTCGTTGAATCAACAATCATCCGAACGACGACTGGACCACCGAGATAACCTGCAGGCGCGGTAGTCGGCAGATGCAACTCGACGTGATTTCCCCCGGAATTGCCTGCTGCTAGACTTGCGAGTGGCATTGTTCCGAGTTGCACGGTCCAACTTGGCGATTGTGGGTTGTCGACGAGCTCGAATGAGACGATCGTGTTGTGCGTCTCGGTCACCGTGCCAACATTGCGAACACTGTAGGTGGCCGTAAACGGCAATCCCCAACCGAATTGGCCATTCACAGGCTGGATTTGCAGTCCTTGTCCGACGAGGTCTGCTTGAGGAATGTTCGTACTTCGAATGATAATCGGAGACTTTGATGCCAGCGAATTGTTTCCAGCTTGGGTCTCGGTGATTCCGCTGGGAGGATAAACGATCAACCCCAGGTAGTACGTTCCAGCAGGAATATTGGACTTAATAAGCATCGACCGCGGCCAGGATCCGTCGCTCGTGCTCGAGATCCCTTGCCGCGATTCCCGATAAAGTTCGATGTCGTTCTCGTCAATGGTGTTGTCGGTACTGAGTCTGAAACTGACGTCGAAATTACCACTATTGGTTGGCCAATCATTCAAAACACGGGAGTTAACGTCAATACTCGACCCGATCACTACCGACCCGGGGCCGGTTATCTCTGTAGGCTTCAGATCGATCGGATGTAACGAGGCCGGAGCGTGATAAGGGTTGGTCGCAACTTTCAAAAACGGATCAAACCAGGTGGTCGAAAAGCCCGATAGCTCGACGCTCGACTTTTGAGAACGATCAAATAGGGCACCGTAAAAGCCTGGACCTGTTATTGTTCCGGCATCGGTCCCGCTGCGAAATTCGAAATGCAGGTTTGGACCTGTGCTCCCAACAACCGCTGAACCGATGGTTGCGATCTGCTGCCCACGACTGACCTGTTGGCCGACTGATACTCTCGAATCGATATGGGCATACAAGGTAAACACATCTTTGGTCCACCCCCAATGTGTCGCCAGGTGTTCGATGATGACGACGTTGCCCCAAGTCGGTCCGGCATATTGAGAGAACGTCACCTCACCGTCAGCCGCCGCAACCACCGGAGTTCCAATTGCTCCAGCGAAATCGGTCCCCAAGTTACCGAGCAAAGGGCCAGTTCCTTCACCGAACTGATGAATCACGGTCGCCCCGAGATACGGGTCGCCCACCGGAAAAATGAAACCCGCATCCCCGGGCGTCGAAACTCCGATCTGAATCGGCTGCGAGTCGACGAACACTTGATTAGACGTATCACTTTCATTCTGTGGATTGGACGATACCACAATCGCACCCAGCCAATATTTTCCCGACGCGACCGCCGCTGGAATGACGATCGATTCCGACCAAGGCTCATTCTCATGAGCCGCGATTGAAGTTTTGTTCGCTGGAGTTAATGGCAGGTCAGCGGACGTAATATTGGGGTCAGTGCTGAGATAATAATTCACTGTGTAGCCGTCACTGGCGACGTTGCCGAGATTTCGAACGTCTGTCAACACGTCGATATCACTACCCGCGAGTCCACTTGTCGGACCATCCACCAGGTCCAGCTTAAGATCGGCGACTGCAACAAGGCCCGAAATGCTGAAATTGAAAGGATTCTCATCACTGTCGTTCGTGGTGAAATTGATATGGCCGCTTTTGGTGCCCGTCGACGAAGTGTCCAGTCTAATGGTGATGGTGTCAGAGCCTCCGGGGGAGATGCTGTTGACTAGACTGTCAGTTACTGTGAATCCGTCCGGAAAGGTGAAGTTAGAGAGAACGAGTGAAGCCGTGCCTTTGTTGTAAACAATGAAACTGCGGCTGATGGTCCCAGCTCCCTTGGTGACGAGACCAAAGTCGGTGCCATCCGGCGTACTGGGCGAACTGTCGCCGTTTGAAATCTCTATGCCATTTCCCTCCACGGATACATCCGGTGCCGTCGCTGCAGTCACCGTGCCGGTAATACTGAAGTTGAAAGGGTTTTCATTGCTGTCATTGGTGGTGAAGGTGACCTGTCCACTCTTGGTTGCAGACGAGGACGTGTCGATAACGACTGTGATCGTATCTGAACTACCCGCGGCCAAGGAGTTGACTAGTCCGTCAATCACCGAAAAACCGGCGGGGACAATCAAGTTGGATAAGTTAAGTGTAGCATTCCCCGTGTTAGAAACTGTGAAAGTTCGACGAATGGGAGTACCACCTTGAGGGACATTGCCAAAATCGGTCCAGTTCGTCGTGCCGGGCGTGGTGTCCCCATCGGCGATGTCTTGGCCATTTCCTGTTACTGCCACTTCGGGGGCGGAGGAGACGGGCGAGGTGTTCACTGTGAACCACAATGCCGGTGCTCCTACACTCCATCCGTCACTGTCATGGCTTTGCATGCTCCATCGATAGTATCCCCCATTCTGAAGATAACTACTCAGTACATTTGCAAACTGCGTCGCCGCGCCACTTATGACAAATCCTTGAGCAATTGAATCAAAGACTAGGTTGCCAGCCACGCCACTCGCGTCCAATTGGCGAATGGATAAGCGATATTGATCCGCAGTTGGTACACTCCGCCATTGAAAGACTGGTTTAGTATTCGATAAAGTTTGTCCCGGAAACGAATTTGTCCCCGCTCCAATTAATGTCGGCGCAGCAATCAACGAATTCGAATGCGCGACATTGATTTCTGCGCTCCAGCCGGTAACTCCGTCATTCCACTGAACCATCCACCAAGTGCGAAGCACTTGATTAAATGCAACAGACTGCGGTCCGCCAATTACGATACCTGTCGTTCCTTTGGACTCTACCCCGATTTGGGCGCCACCGGCCGATGATCGCACAGTTAGGCCATCCTCGGTTGCGGAAATACCGTCTCCGACCTTGAATGTAGGACTCGGATTTCGCAGCCACCCTTGCACGAAGAAACCTGGGCCCAAAGTCGAAGCGCTGACACTATAGTTTCCTCCCGACACTGACATATTGTATGCGAAGTTTGCATCACGGGAATTCTCGGTGACATTTTGCTGAATAACGAATATTTGTGTTGGTGTGACTTCCCGAATGATGGCAACATGCCCAAAATCTCCTCCGCCGAAACAAAGAATGTCACCTACTTGCGGTTGCGTGTTGCTTCCGTTTGCATATCGATTCAGACCAAGGGACGCGGAATAGAAGGAGTCTGCATTGAGCGACCCTAGACTGAGAAGATCGATGCCATAATGCTCGAAGTAGTATCTATTCACATATTCCACGCATTGCCATTCGAGCCCCGTTGTCACATCCATGTCTGTATTGTATGTGTGACTATTATTGAGGGGGGTTCCATTTGACTTCGCCTCGACGTTGTTGAATGACCCGATCGGAGTATTAAAGTCATCTAATGATAGTCCGCGAATGGATTCAAGCAACTCGCGCGACAAAAGGTCACTTCCGGAGTTGCAAATAGTCGAACTGTCATACTCCCAAACAAAATCGCCTGCTTCGCCACTGCCAACTATATTGTCACTTGCAAACACATCAGCGCCGGTTGCGATCGCAAGCGAGTCAACAAACGACTTGCCTTCGATACCGGCTGCGACCGAGCAGGCGTACAAGTCGAATCGGGCGTGTGGCGTCAGCAATTCTCGCAAGTGGGAGAATTCGGGTGCCGAGCTCGCAAGGTCTGATGTATCCCAGACTTCGCCTGCCCCAATCTCAACGATTCCGGCCGCGCCGTGAGTCACGATCGCTAGATGACCTATCTGTTGATTTCCATGTTGAGCGACCACCGAATCGAGAATTGAGATCAAACCGATCGTATCCGTGATGCGACTGTCATAAGTGATGACAATTGTTCCCGAAGCCGCGGCCACGGCCACTTGATTCGCCTGCTGTACGGCGTTGCTAATCAGGATCACATTTAATGGGTCGTTCTGGTTCAAAGGCGATTCGGAATAGCTCACTTCGAGAAGCGCGACACCACTCAACAGCACCCGGCCTTCAAGTGTTTCAACAATGGCCGGAAATCGTCCAAGTTCAGCGGCAGCCGATATCAAATGCGTTCCCGCTCGTCTATGAGGCGCATTCCTAATATTTGAAACTAGAAGGCGTCGAAATGAATTGACGATCTGGTCCAGAACACCAACTCGTTCCAGGCGAGAATCGATTGGACAATTTCGGCGGCGAGGTTCTTGGTTACGAACAAGTCGCCTTGACCACGACGAATCGCATTGCCAGACAGAAGTCAAGAGTCGGTCGATCGTTGAAATTAACATGGCCCGTTATACCTTGATTGAGACTTGACTTGTCGATTTTCGTCTTACTTTGCGTGTGAAGTTGAGAATTCGATTGAACGGAGTGTCTGTCGTTCCGGAATATGATTCAATGCTGAACGCGGATGTTTCACTGCACAATAGCTAATCCAAACTATCTTCTGCAAAAGTCAGGAATGTTGAGCGTCATAAGATCAATTATCACCACTTCGGCCGAATTTGGGCCAGCGCCGTCTCGACGGCCTCACGGACGGACTTGTCTTTGTCTGTCAAATGTAGAAGCAGCACTGGGACCGCTTCACTTGCAGCAGGTCCGATGTCGCCCAGGACCCTGGCCGCGCATTGGCGGTCGGGTGGACGTCCGCTGTTCAGCTTGTCGAGAATTTCAGGCAAATATCTTTTGGGGGAGAAACCGATCCGCCCGATGGCCTTGGCCGCAGCCTCACTTACGGTGCCATGTTCATCGTTCAGACGCTCAAATAAAGCAGGAATCGCATCCGTAGCGAGGGAACCAATTTCTGCCAGGGCATTCGCAGCGATTGCTCTTGCAGTTGGCTCCGCCGCACTGAGCAATTGAATCAGTCCCGGAATCCAATGTTTGGCTGATGGTCCAATTTTGCCTAGTGCCTTCACTGCAGCATACTGCACGGAGATGTATTTGTCGCCTAACCGCTCGAAAAACACTGGGGCGGCGATTCCCGCTTGCAGGCCGAGATTTGACAAGGTCTCGATCGCGGCGAGACGGACCTTGCCGCTGACATCGTTGGCTGCCACAGTGAGCTGAGGTACCGCTCGAGCCGCCGCAGGGCCGAGGACGCCCAGCGTTTGTGCCGCAGCGTGACGCACGGCCCAATCTTTATCCTGCAAACGGCGAATGAGCTCCGGAAGTGAAGCCAGCGACGCAGTTCCAATTTCCCCCAGTGCTGTCGTCGCGGCCTCACGGACGGCTCGGATCGGATCCGAGAGATGCTGATTCAGTGCGAACACGGCATCACTGGCGGCAGGGCCGATTTTTCCCAGTGCCACGGCTGCTGCCTCGCGAACGTTGGACTCTTCGTGAAATAGCCGCTGAATCAGGAGTGGGATGAATTCCTTAGACGCTGTGCCGATTCGGCCCAACGCCCGCGCAGCGGCGTCGCGCAGGTCGCGATCGGAGTCCGACAGGCAATCAATCAGCGGCAAGAAAGCGGTACTGGCGTCGAGGCCGATTTGGCCCAATGTCGCGGCTGCGTGTTGAGACACCTGCCGCTCCTTTTTCTGCAACTGTACAATCAATGCCGGGACGGCGTCATGCGCCAGGTTCCCCATCGCACCAAGTGCTCGGGTTGCTGCCGCACGAACTGCCGGACTTTTATCAGAGAGGCGATGAATTAATGGTGGGATCGCCTCCTCGGCAATCGGTCCGATGTAACCCAGGGCCTGGGCGGAAGCTTCTCGAACGTGTGCATTGAGATTCGAGAGACAGCGGATCAGCGTCCGCACCGCGGGTATTCCGATTTCGCCCAACGCTGCCGAAGCCCGCGCGCGAACCTGAGCGTCGTCATCGGCCAGTGCTTCAGAGAGCGCTGCGATTGCTCGCACCGCGCCAGCAACTCCCAGTTTGTTCGCAGCCAGGGCGCGCACATTAGGTGAGAACAACTTCACTTTCAATACGGTCCGCCAAAGGATTGACATCGTGTGGTTTCTAATTACTTCCCGTTTAGGATCTCATGAACCTGTTTCATCTGTTTTGCGAATTCCACTTCTTCCCGAATCGGCTTCAGACGTGCATCAGTCAACATCTTGGGCAGATAGTCCCGACCGATGGTCAGTAGTTTGAGTGCCGCATCGCGCCTCGCTTTCGAATTCCCAATTGCTCCGATTCTGACTTCCAGAATTTGAACAAAATGCTCATTCTCAAGTTGAACGCGGTTTTGGAATTCACTCCACTTGTCTGGGCCGATTGCCTTGGTCCTCTGGGCCTTCAGTTCCTCCCAGATCGAGGCATACCGGTCAAAGATCACTTGTTCTTTGCCGCGAGTGGCCCAAAAGTAACAGGAAATCATCGACGCCAGAATCAGGAGGATGGCGAACGCTCCAAATAGTCTCTGTCGCGTGAACTGCAACCGTTGTCGAATTCGATTCGCCAGTCGATTTTCCGTTTCTTGTTCCAGGGAAGGCCTGCTGCGCCAACTCGCAGGCCCAGACCGGTCCAGTCGCGAAGTATGTTTCACAATGCGGACGACGTTGTCATGCTGAATTGCTGGTGCTAAGGATTGAAATGCGAGATCATCGTCAACCTTGTCGCAATTCTTTTGAGCGTTCACTGGCGAGGATGGCAATGCCACAACCGATCCGGGTTGAGGTGGATCGACAACAGTGGGCCTTTCGAAGGAAGTGGTATCGATTTCAGCCGCGTCATTGAGATCGATTGATGATGCCGAAGCATCAGCAAAAAACAACCCCGGCACGGTGTGTGCGGGAATCCACTGAGAATCACCCTCCGGTTTGATGAACTCGTTTCGAGTTAAGTGACCAGTTGCGATGCGCTGCCGAAGTTCGGACAAGAAAACAGGCGATGACTGCTGGCCGTCTGCCCAATAAATGAAGCGGGGACCCGAACCACAATCGGATTCTATGGATGCGCGCGGCATCCTGGCACGCGCCCGATCAGGTTTTGGAGATTGTGATGGGGACGATCGCTGACCTTGCGGCGTTTTAGTC
>JAQGHT010000613.1 GCA_028291565.1 Planctomycetaceae bacterium
CCCGTTTAATGTTAATTTGTACGTATTGCATCGCTATTGGTTGAATGACAAACTGTCAAAGTTTGGCTATGAACATCGCGGATTTTCGCGGTATCACCGAGATTGGGACACGAAAGACTGCGAGCCAAGTGGCGGCAAACAATATTCGTTACCCGCAGAAGACCCCTTCCTGAAGCACTACGCTCACCTGTTTCCAACCGTGACCAAATTGGTCCAGAAACTGCATCCCGGTGAGAAATACTATTTGACGAATATCAAGGCCTCAAATCTGAAACCAGAAGACGTGCGTGCCTGGTCCGATGATTTATGGCTGTTTCCCTATTATACGAACCGCCAGTTCGTCCCTTACGATGCCCGAACGGGCGGAGTTGCGGCGGCGGGTTGGAGCGCTGATTGAGATTCGGCGTCTGAATGCTTCATTCCCGTTCATACAGAGCGAGCCCAGAGGTGCAAATCGAGCAGCAACTGTTGCGTCGAGCGGTCCGCGGCCATTCAGGTATCGATACGACGCTGAAATCTAATGCCTGGCTCGGCAGACGAAATCGTTGGGTTAAGACGTCATCGCGTTAGATTCGGTATATTCAGAATGACTTCCTGTGCGTTCGAGTCGGATTAATCACGGGCTGGGGTATTCGATGGTTCGTTTCTGATTTAGCCTCATGGATATCGACTATCAGATTGACGAACGATTTTCCGATTTCCTCTTCCATTTGTTGCGAGTCACGGGTTGTGCACGGTTCCAGTGTTATCAGTCGTTTGAAAGGATCAGAATTTCGGATCGACCGGATCTGCCGGCGATTTGAACAATCCTGGCAACAGGATCGATCGGTCTCGATTGAGGATTGCTTGTCAGAAGTCGAACCTGTGGAACAACCAAGGTTACTGGAGGAATTGATCGCATCGGATTGGGAACTGCGAATTCGTCACGATGAAGTTCCCCGCGCGGCGGAATATCTGGAACGATTTTCCGAGCACTATGGCCTTGTCGAAGCTGTTACCAGCGCCCTAAGCGCTGAGTTCGCGGAGCCGGTGACCCAAGCGGCGAATTCGCTGCCTCAAGAAGGAGACCATCTCGGTGACTACCGGATCATTCGAGAGATCGGCCGCGGCGGGATGGGAATTGTGTTTGAGGCACGGCAGGAATCGCTGGGCCGGCAAGTCGCTTTGAAGGTTCTCCCCGCAAGGCGTTTTCAAAACGAACGCGAACTGCTGCGATTTCGCCGGGAAGCCCAATCTGTGGCGCGCCTCCATCATAGTCATATCGTGGAAATTTATGGCGTAGGCGAACAGGAAGGCGTGCACTATTTTGCCATGCGCTATATCGTCGGACGTTCGCTCGACGAAGTCATTTGCGAATTGCGGCATCGGCTTGGCGTGTCTGACGCGCAAATCAACATTTCTGTTCTGGACGAGCCCGCGACGGGCCGCGCCTCGCCATCGGCGATCCACACGGGGTCATCGCTGTTCCTTTCCCGAATTCTCTCGGCGCCGCAAGACAGCATCGATTCTCAGAATCCCACGGCGCGGTATCGCGCCGTCGCGCGCATCGGGCATCAGGTCGCCGAAGCGTTACAGTATGCTCACGAGCGCGGAATTCTGCATCGCGATGTCAAGCCGTCCAATCTGCTGCTGGATCGGCAGGAAGTCTGTTGGCTGTCCGATTTTGGTCTGGCAAAGTTCGAATTGGAAGCGGCGGACATCACAGAAAGCGATGACCTGATTGGAACAATGAAGTATATGTCGCCCGAAGCTCTTTCCGGAGCGATTGATGAACGCAGCGATCTGTACAGCCTCGGGCTGACGATGTATGAACTGGCGACGCTGCGCCCCGTGCTGGATGCGGTCGATCGCGGTCAGTTACTGGAACAAGTCAAGGATCCGCGGCACCTGCCCCTGCGTCGATTCGCTCCTGAAATTCCGCGCGATCTGGAGACCGTGATTCTCAAGGCGATGGCCGTTGATCCGAATCATCGCTATCAGTCCGCAGCCGAATTGGCAGACGATCTGGAACGATTTTTGAATCATGAGCCGATCAAAGCCCGGCCTCAAAGTACGTGGACAAAACTCAGACGATGGATCGAGCGCAAGCCCCTTTTGGCCTTTCTGGCGCTGGGCACAATCTCCATCACCATGACGAGTCTGTTCAGTTTCGCCTCATTATACTTCAATGCGCGACAGACCGCTTTTAGCGCACGGCAGGAGCGTGATCGTGCCGATCAATTGCGAACGGAAGCGGAGGACGCGAAAAGTGCGACGGAAGTGAGTCGCAAACGCGCCGAACTACTGACAATCGAATCCCAGCACCGACTGATCCAGGTTCAACGTTCTAAAGCAGCCACGCGTTTGCAGAACGGCGACGATTTCGAGTCCCTGGCCTGGACCGCGGAAACGTTGCGACTATTGGAGGAAGTCAGTCCTTCTCAACTCGACAATGATGCAGCCTCACTCTCTAGGCCGGATGGTCCCGGACGCCAGACAGAATCCGCACTCGACGATATGAAACTCGCGCGGTCTGATCGAGCACATCATCTCGACCTGGGCCCCGCATTACGCTTGCGCGTCGGGGCGATCGCGGAATACGCGCCACGCATCTTGCGACGCGTCTGGCTGCCGAAACGATTTCCAACATGGAGTTCATCGTCCACGACCAGTCTTGACGCTGCTCGTCATTCATGGGAACAGGATCGGATACTGTTTGACAGGTCAGGCCAGCAGGTCATTTTGGCTGACGCTTCTCAAACACGCCAAATTTGTTGGGATCTGCAAACCGGCCAATTCGAAGCATCGCGACTGCCTGACAGCAAAGGGACGTCCGTTTACACAAGATCTGGCGAAGCGAGAATCACCTGGGAGCCGAATCAAACGTTGACATATCAATCGACCGAATCCTCGGCGCCTCCGCGAACACTGCAGTCCCCGCCGAACTCAACGGTCGTTCGGCCACTGGCAGCCTGGCAATCGCCGAATCGAAAATATCTCCTCGTGAGTTTTCAAAGTGCAGAGAAACACAAATCGAATGAATCCGCGCCGGTCTCGTGGCTGTGGGACGTAGAACTTGGACAACTCGCCAATTCCGCGTCGTTACCCGTGAGTTCAAACTTTTCACAAGTGGAGTTCAGCCACGATAGCCGCCGCCTATTCGTCCGTTCGGAACAAGCCGTCGACGTTTTGGACTTGCCCGGGTGGAATCCCCTCTTGTCAAATGAACCAATCGACCCTCTGACCACGGCTTGGAGTCACGACGGTCATTGGCTGGCCACAAAGTCAGGAAGTTATACGGCGCTCTATAATCTTGAACTGGTCCCACCACAGGCTCCTCAATTAATCGAATCGCCAGGCTTACGCGGAATTCGATTCGAAGAAGGCGGCGGCGGAATGGCTCTGTTGCTGCAACGCGGGCATATTGCATTCTTAAGCATCGGTGACGGCCACGAGGCGCAGTTTCGCGACTTTTCTCATCCACATGAAATCGACATTCGAAGCTTCAACTATAGCCCTGACGGACAATTCTATGCGTTGGCCTATAATGACGAGAATGTCCGCATCTGGTCTGTGCACTACAACCAGCCGCTGACTGGTTTGTTGCGTCATTCGTCGGCGGTGACATCGGTCGCCTGGAGTCCGCGTGGCGACATGCTGGGAACACTGACTCAAGACGGACTGCTGACAGTCTGGGACGTTCGCTCTTGCACCGCGACAGGCAAGATCACTTTCCATCCCGAATCCGATCGTTTGAATTCGGTACATTTCGCTGCTGATGGGGCCGCCAAAGCGTACTTGCAACAGAAATCCACTGCAGGTCTGGAGCTTACTCAATTGTCCCCGAATGGCCATTTGCTGGCGGCCAGTCAGTCAAAAGGCAAAATATCTCTAACACGCGTTCCGGATGGTCGCTTAGTACACACTCTGATGATACCGGAGAATCAAGCGGTTCACGCCTTGATCTTTAACAACCGGGGAACTCAACTGGCAGCGGTGGGACAATTTGGTTTACAAGTCTGGGATGCGTTCACCGGAGAGGCTTTGAAACCGTCTGACGATGGTCCAGTCAGCGGTCTGGAACTGGCGAGCTTCAGTCAGGACGACCATTATCTAGCGACGGTTACCGAGAACCACGTCTGTCAAATTTACAATACCAGCACCTGGGAGCGGAATGCGACCACGTTTCAATTGGAAAGCAGGCCGGTCCTCGCCAAGTTCCATCCGGCCAATCAGACCTACCTGACATTGACGGAAACGGGGGTGTTCCAGCTTTGGGACTGGCCACGAGGCGAACTCCTGACCCCACCGTTGCGAAATGTACAAGCGATACTGGATGCGGACTTGAGTCACGACGGAGCACACCTGGCTGTCCTGAGTGATCATGCCATACGAGTCTGGAAATTACCCACGATTGACCGCCGTCCGGTAACGGCAATCGCCGATTGGGCGAAAGAAGTGTCCTTGTCAGTGGTCGATGCGGATGAAGGCACGTTGCTTCCATTGCCGCCAAAGCAATTCCCAGATCACAACGATGAAGTGCCGCGGGAACAACAAGCCGGTTCCCCATTCACAATTGCAGCCAAATCCGAATGGCATCTGAATCAAGCGAACGAGGCTCAATTAAGTCACGACGCAGTCGCCGCGGACTTTCATATTCAGCGACTTCGTGAACTGGCACCGAAACATCCGGAACTCGATGCGCTGCAACGGCGATT
>JAQGHT010000350.1 GCA_028291565.1 Planctomycetaceae bacterium
GGAGCGAACAAGTTCGCGCGGATGATTATAGGACAATCCGAATGGTGATTACGAATGACAGATATCACAGCCACTGCCGCGAAAAGCAAAGCGGCATTCAGCCGCGAATCACTTGTCTTTCAATTCGATTGTCAGTTCCGGGCTGCCGCTTGCTTCAATTGTCTCTGTTAAACCCGATGTCTTTGGGTCTTGATAATAGATTGGAATGGCCGTCTTACCACCAATTCCTGTCCCTTTATCTTTCTCCAGCACTTCCGTCCCTTCAATCGTCGAAACGACGGAAACCAGATAAGTGCCCACAATCGCTCCATCGCCTGTCTTAAATGTGGAAAGAGCGAACGTGCCGTCCTCTGCGATGGGCGACTGCGCCACGTGGCCTTCTGTCGGATCCTTGGGACTGAATGTAATCGTCCCATTGGACAGAGTTGCGCCTTTATATTCGACAGTCCCCCGTACGGGGACGATAACCGGGCCACCAGGACCGCAGCCAGTGAGGCCGATACCACAGCAGAGCAGGAGTAGTGCACAGACCGCTTGCGCACGGCATCTCACTGCGGTTGACGTGGACGGGGCGCTGGCAACTGCACGATAAGAATCTGGACGAGCGACAAATCTCATTGTGAATTTCCTGATTGTCTGGACAACTCGAAATTTCGTGGCGAGCCCGATAAAAAAAAGCGCTGCCCGCGTGATTGGATGGTTGAATTGAAGTCTGGCATTATTTCAATCGTCATGCGGAACTGAACTTCGTTGAGTCTGCTCCAGTGAAGTTAAACCTTCGCACTTTGCGGCCCGCGAACAAGATTCAGCCCCTTTGCAAAGCCCCGCAATCACTGGAGACAAACTCATTCAGGTTCGTTGGATCAGATGGGCGTAGGCCAATTTGAACTTCGCTCGACGCTGAAGCAGAAAACCGGGGCTACGCCCTGAAAAGCAGACAAAATACCGAATGACCAGCGGGCTTACACCCACCGCTCGCCAGGTTTTTGTCAACTCCCTAAAAGTCTCCAACCAAGTCCGAGCCGGCTTTCGTGCCGAGATACGAGAGCACGAACAGGCTGACATTGTTACTGATGAACCGGACCGATCCATCGACCAGCACGAAATGCGCACCGCCCGTATGGTAGCTCCGGAATCCAGAACCATCGAAGTAGCTGCCCGCATTGGGCCGGTTGATTCCGTTGACTGTCGATGCTACGGACCAGGTTCCCATCCATTGCGCGTAATTGGTCCCCTGTCCGTTGTTCAAAAACGTGCCTTCTCCAGCCAACAGTGTGTTGGACGTACCGTCCGTCACGTTTTGCATGCCGATGGCGTCCGCACGATAATGAAACATCCCAGGCCCATTTCCCATGGGAGCGACGTGATTCAGACCCTGGTTAGTGCACAGGCAGTTCGTTTGACTGGCGCCGCATAATCCGCAACCGATCGCCGCATTGGCATGCATGGACGCTGGGCCGGCGCTGCCCCGATAGCTGGAAAGGGCTGCAGTCGTCGAGGAAACACAGTCGGTGTCCGCTGTGAAGTTCGAATTGACCGTCGGAGACGCTTCGCTGGGGCAGATATGAACAGGCAGGACTTGCGTCTGCTGCGGCAGGGCCGAAACGGCTGCCAGATTCGTGGGGCTGGTCAGCATCAACTGAGTATACAATGGGGCCTGGTCCATGTGCGGCAGAATGAAGACGCGCCAGTTGAATCCCATACGCGGGGTAAAGCCAGGCTGGCCCGCCAATGTGGTGTCGTATCCCACACTCGCGCCATAAGGGAAGACCTTCATCGAGTCATGGTAGTTATGCAATGCCAGGCCGATTTGTTTCAGGTTGTTCTTGCATTGACTGCGGCGGGCCGCCTCGCGTGCCTGTTGCACTGCGGGAAGTAATAATGCGATGAGGACGGCGATGATAGCGATCACGACAAGCAGTTCAATCAACGTGAATCCACGTCGAAGAGATTTGGGGGAATTCATGGCGACACTTTCTGAGGTGAGCAGATTCAGAAACCGGAAAAGAGAGAACGTAGACGTGAATCAATTTTCAATGAATTATTAGAGCGTGGCAACCTTGGGTGTCCTGATCGCTTTACTGGTTTGATTGGGGAAACTCTCGTTTCTCGCGGAACACTCAAAATTAAACCGCTCTGTGCCGGCGATGTTCTTTTGGGGAGCTGTATTTAGTGAAATAAGGAGCCATAAACCAAGGTTCGTCTATTTCAGTAAAAGTCTCCTTTCTTGATCACGGGGCATTTTTTGAAGATGTATTCGAAGCCTGAAGCCGAATGGTCTAGCGTGTATGCACCGTATTCACTGCGACGGGACGCGGTACGCGAACTGCTTTTTCGGCCGCTCCGATACGGCCAGACTCCGCAATCAGGAAATCAGCAATGAAGTCCTCATCAAGGGTGACCCCCAGTCCTGGTCCTTCAGGAACGGAAATCCAGCCCTCATCGGCTTGGATACGTTCATACGTTAACTTGTGCCGCAATGGAGATTCGTCGATGCAATCCTCAAAAATGAAGGCATCTCGACAGGTACTCAACCAATGCAGGCTGGCGGCAACAGTCACCGGGCTGGTGTAACAATGGTTGCACAGATTCGCGCCGATCTCTTGCACGCGTTGCCGGATGTAGTCCGCTTCCGTGAAGCCATTCCGGGCCAGATCGACCTGATAAATGTCCAAAGCCTGTCTGTCGATCAGCTGTCGCCAGGATTCTCTGCCGCACTCCTGTTCTCCGCCGGCGATCGGAATTGGAGACCGGCCACGCAACCAGCGATACCCAGAGACATCATCCGGACGTAGTGGTTCTTCCAGCCACGTCAGGTCATACTCTTCGAAGGCCCGGGCACGCTTGAGAGCCGTTCGTGCGTCCCAGATGCAACCCGCGTCGATCATCAGCAGTCCGTCGCCAATGCCCTCGCGAGCTCCGCGCACCAGATCCAGATCGAGTGCCAGGCTTTGTCCCATGGGTTCCCAGCCGAACTTCACGGCACGATAACCCGCATCGTGCCAGCGACGGGCAATGTCGCGAGTTTGGCGTCCGTCGCGTCCGAACAAGCACGAAGCATACGCTTGAAATTGATCATGCTGCTTACCACCCAGCAGCTGGTAAATCGGTACGCCGAAGCATTTTCCCTTCAGGTCCCACAACGCCATATCGATTGCAGCCATGGCGGTAATAGTGACGCTTGAACGGCCGTAGTACATCGTCCCGCGATGCATTTTCTGCCACAGTCGCGTTGTGTCGAGCGGGTCCTCACCGAGCAGCATTTCTCGCAACCCGCAGGCAATGTTGTGGCTATAAGGGGCATCAATGATCGCCTTGACCACTTCGGGTTGCGAATCGGCCTCGCCAATCCCCTCCAGCCCGCTGTCAGTGCGGACTCGGACGAGTACCGCATCCTGACTGCTGGCGGTTTTACGCTCCACAGCGGGAACGCGAAGCAACTGGCAAATGATCTCGGTGATTTTCATAAAAGAATGATTCCAGGCTCATCGCGAATCGGTTGATGTCTTGATGTAAAAAGTCTGCTCTGATCGTGCGCCACGTGTCTGTGGGCCAGTCTTAATCCTTAGTCCTCTTTGTGGATGGCTCATGACACCAGATCGGCCACGGGTTCCACGCCGGTAATATCAGCGTCCGTAAGGCTTTCATTCCGGCCTTGGTGTGGATATGTCAGCGCTGTGTGATCCAGCCCAAACTGACTTAACAGCGTTGCGTGCAGTTCGCCGACAGCCACTGGTTTTTCCGTGACTTTGTATCCGAACTGATCCGTCGCCCCATGGACGTATCCTGCCTTGAAGCCACCCCCCGCGGCCAATGCTGTAAAAGCGTGTCGATTGTGATCGCGACCGTCCTTCCCTTCCGCCACGGGCAGGCGACCGAACTCTCCGATCCACAGGACAATCGTGTCTTTGAGCAAGCCCGTGCGTTTCAAGTCGTGGATCAAAGCGGCTGACGGCTGGTCCACATTTTTCGAGACTTTTCGAATCCGCTCATTATGTGCCGAATGAGTGTCCCAGGGATCGCCCATGATTGCGTCATTAAAGACGGCCACGAAGGGAACTCCGTGTTCTAATAGACGCCGTGCCATCAGGCACCGCCGGCTATATGTCCCCGTTGCCTCATTCCCCATTCCGTAGAGCTTTTGTGTTTCAGGTGTTTCACGGGACAAATCCAGGGCATTCGTGATCTCGTCGCGGATTCCGCCCGCCAACGCGTTATTGGCAATGCGAGCATCCAACTCACTCAAATTCTTAAACTTCTGTTGGTGATCTCGATTGAGGAACTCGAGCAATTCCAATTGCTCGCGCTGCATTTCACGCGTCGTTCCAGTCGGTAAATCGAGGTCAAACAGGGCCGGTCCGTCAGCCCGCAACGGCGTTCCCTGATAAATTGCGGGAAGGAAACCCGAAGACCAGTTCCGAATGCCATCGACCTGATCGTGAGTCGGATCCGATAAGACGACATAAGGCGGCAATTTCGGATTCGGCGTGGACTGTGCATAGGTCAGCCAGGAGCCAATTGATGGCCGGCCGATGCGCGGTTTGCCAGTCTGGAAATGCCGTAAAGCACCTTCGTGATCGTTCACAACTGTATGCAGAGAACGGATCATGCACAAATCGTCAGCACATCCAGCCAGATGCGGCAGGAGCTCGCTGAATTCCATGCCGCTTTGGCCATGGCGCGCGAATTTGAAGGGGCTCGGCAAGCATTTGCCGCTGTCGTTCTTGTCAAAAAACGCCTCGACCCCACCAGGCATCGGCTTACCCGCATACTCGTTTAAGACCGGCTTTGGATCGAACAAATCGATCTGACTGGGGCCACCGTGCTGGAACAGCAAGACCATCCGTTTGGCATGCCGAGTCCCCGACGAGAAGCGAGATTTCTGAGAATTGTCCGTCGTCTCGGGTTCCGCTTGCACATTCTGCGCAGACCCGATCAGGTTGGCCAAAGCCGCCCAGCCGACACTCGCAGTTCCACAACGTAACAACGCTCGACGCGAGATCTGTCGCTCTGGTATCGCCAGTCGCGGAACATGGAACGAGTTCATAACGGCACCTATTGCAGAGAGAGAAACTCGTTGGTCGCCAACAGCAGCCGACACAAATCGGCCAGTGCCGCCGGATGGGCCAAATCGGGAGCAGCCACCTGGCGACGCTCCGTCTGAAGGCGTAGAAATTCACGGCAGCGCAACAATTCCGCCGCAGTGGGATCGCGTGTGAGGGCGACTCGAAATACGTGCTGAAGCTGTTCGTCCACCGGCCGCGTTCCGATTTCGCGCAACACCCGATTGGCGAATTCCGAGCCCATGCGTGTGGCGAATTCGCTGTTGAGCATGGCCAGTGATTGTGCGACGACTGTCGAAGTTCCGCGGGCGACGCAATTCGGTTCGGGTGTGGCCTGATCGAACACTCGCAAGAATGACAGCGGCTGACTACGGCGATGTCGGATATAGATACTGCGGCGGTCCACTTCGTGTGGGCCGGGCCCAGTTGGCGTCGGCAAGACAATTTGACGATTGCCTTTGTCGATGGTGTCCACCGCGGGACCACCACTCTTCCGATTCAATACATCAGCCACGGCCAGCATGCTATCCCGAATTTGTTCAGCCTCCAGGCGATGGGCCGGAAAACGGCTGTAAAAGGCATTTTGTGTATCCGCTGTCAGTGCGGTAGGACTGGCCGTACTCACTTGCCGATAGGCTCGAGACAAAACGATGGCACGATGCACGGCCTTCTGTCGCCAACCGCTGTCGATCAGCTTCACTGCTAACCAATCAAGCAGTTCCGGGTGAGTCGGCGGAACCCCACTCGCACCGAAATTTTCGGGTGAAGGGACCAGGCCTTGACCGAAGTGTCCGCGCCACAGGCGATCGACCTGAACGCGAGCCAGCAGAGCCGCGGCACGCGAATTGGGCCGCGTGGCCCATCGCCCAAATGCCAGCCTGCGGCCGGTTGACTTGGCGTTCGGAAGGGGCGATTCCAGTTGAAACGCATTGCCAGAGTCCGTCAGTGCCGACAATGCTCCGGGCACGACGAACTCGCCGGGCTGAAAATAATCTCCCCGTTTCAACAGCGGAACTTCCGGCGATTTGGCACTCAAATCCGTTACCCAAGCCAATTTTCCGGGTTCAGCCACGCGCTTGGCGCTGGCTGAGGCAATCGCTGCGGCGAGTTGGCGGTTGCGCGATTCCAACAGCGGCCCGAATTCCGTCTGGGCAGCGGTCAATTTGTCACTGCCTGTGTCGAGTTTTTCACTGGGACTTTTTTCGTCTTTATCTTTCTTGCCTTGGGCCGGCTCGGTCGGAGAACTTTCGACAA
>JAQGHT010000623.1 GCA_028291565.1 Planctomycetaceae bacterium
CACATAGAACTGCGGAACGTGCTCGCCCACCGCTCGGCCAGAGACCAGTGGCAGCGACTCCTCCGAGACCGCATTTACGACAAAAGCGGTCAGGCAAAAAGCGAAGACAGCAAATCGTCGAAACACGGTACTCCATGACCGAACTGGACATGAGGTTGAACAACTCATGGCACTCACACCTTATACCGCGCACGGCTAAGAATGAGACGTTTGATCGCGGGAATCAGTATTGAAAAAGACTCATTCGTGGCCGCGAACAATACAAAAAATCTCAGCCGTACAACTTGTTCGATTCGTCGTAGTCGATCAATCGGGCTTTGATCCGGCCATCCGACAGTTTTTCACCGTTGGGGTCGAGATAAACGCGTCCGGTCGACTTTCCGGAGTTCGGATTGATATTGTCGACATGAATATTGAAGATGAATGCTGGTTCTGAGAGTGCTTGAAACCAATGGACATTATCTTTGAAATCTGACACCGTCGAGCAACCGCCCGGCCCAAATTTCTGGTCGATGGTCGGGCGAATGATCATGTGTTTATCGAGATCTTCCAGGCGATCAAAGTGCCGGCCTTGAAATTCCCCCTTCAAAATCAAGAATGCCGTGGCCATATTGTTATGGCCATGCGGCACGACTGATCGCCCCTTCTTAAGCGCGAAGATTTGCTTCCCGAAAACTTGCTTGGTTGGAATGCCGTCAATTTGCTGAAACTTGAATGACAGGCTCCGCGCCCCGTGTTCCGGCAGATCGATGTTCTTAGACAATTTGTCGAAATCAACCAATTGCATGAGATCGGGTAAGTCAACCTGCTGATAGAGTTCCAGAATCTTCTTCTGCCACTCCAGTTGTTTGACTTTTTCGTCCTTCAGATCGACGCCCAATTGATTGACATCGGCCAACCATTTCGCGGTGATGGGCTTGATCTCGTCAGCGAACGCATCACGTTGAAACAAAGTATCAAGCAGCGTGAACGTCAACAGTGATCCGAGGGCTTGCTGGGTAAAGTCACGGCGCGAAACGTGTTCCATGTGAACCCTCCGATGCAAAACAATTGGGGATAACGCAACAGTCCATTCTGATGGTTTCGGAACCTCAGGTAAAGATGATTCGAGGAAATAATGCACTGAACGGTGGGAAATCGGTGGATCATAAGACGAACCCACCGTGCCCGAAACGCCGGTCATTTATGAAGCACAACGGGTGCGATGACCCGAGACGCGTACTGTTTGTCATGCCGCACGGTGTTCTTCGCAACGACCGCATCTTTGGGAAACTCGATCGTTAAGGGTGCTCCCGTGTTTGGATTCACCTCGAAGAAAGGTGCGCCGGTGCTCGCGACCGTGACTCGAATTCGATGGCCTTTATTGAAGTTCTGGCTCAACCAGCCCACGTCAAACGCCACTTTGTAAACTTTGCCCGCTTCCATAAAGACTTCCTTCTCATAACCTTCGCGGTAACGAGCCCGGCGAATGTAATCCATGATCAGGATCGATCGGCCATCGGGATAGACGTCGCTGATTCGCACGAAAAAGTCGGTATCCTTCGCCGTGGATGTGACGTAGAGCTCGGTCGAAACCTTCCCTGTCCATTCTACGGGAGACTCCAGCACATCGGTCGTGAACGTGCGAACTTCCTTTTGCTTCTCAAACACCTGAGCGTCGGCTGCCCCCGGAAATCCTCTCGCAGGAATCTCGTTGGGATGCAACGGATCGGCCAGGAACGCGGTTTCTGACAGTTCGTCTTCGGGCGCAGCCAGAGTCAAATGGCCAGCCGATTTTAGAAAGTAGGACGTAGTCTGGGCCGGAATCGGCCAGTTGACCGCGGTACGCCATTCGTTTCCGGGCGCCTTTTCTTCACCCAGTGCCCCCATGACATAGTACCGGACTGCGGGATCCTTCTCGGCGCCGTTATCGACTCCCTTCAGATAGTGGTCGAACCATTTGAGCATGTGGGCCTCCATCGGAAATTTGGCGTTTTCCGGATAGGTCAACTCGCCCACCTTGTTGACTTCCTTCAGTCGTCCGTGCAACCAGGGACCGAGCAATAATTGCTGGCTTCCCCGAGAATTCGGGCCGCCATGGTTTCGACGGCCGACGTAGCTATCCACAGACCCGACGCACATGAAGTCGTACCAGCTGCCGATGGTGAAGCAGGGGACATTCATTTTGTCGAAATGCAGCGAGCAGTCTTCCTGCTTCCAATAGTCATCGAACGTGGGATGGGAAAACCATTCCGCCATCAAATCTGCGTTGTCAGCGGGATTGCGACAGACGCTGGACATCCCTTTGAAACGCTCTGGACGAGTCGTTCCGCCGATGCGATAACCTTCCTGATAGAGGCTCAGGCCGGTGTCGATCATGTATTGGCATTTGAGATGGGGCGGCTGCGTGACAGCCAGGAAGTTCTGGGCAAAGCCCGCCTGCGAACTGCCGAACGTGCCAATGTTGCCCGTGGACCAGGGCTGCGTGGCCAGCCATTCGACCGTGTCGAAACCATCCTTTAGCTCTCCCCAGCCCAAGGCGCGGTAGCCGACCCATTTGCCTTCGGAAAGTTGCGAACCCCGGAAATTCTCAAGGCAAACGACATATCCGCCTTTCGCCAGCCGCGCCATGAATTGCCGCGTGCCAACGTCACGCGAGGGGGCGTAGCGTTGCTCATACACGACCGGCCAGGGGCCCTTTCCCGCAGGAATATAGAGATAAGCTGAAAGCTTGACGCCATCCCGCATGGGAATCATGACGTGTTGCTCAGTCACGTCACCGAGATCGACTTTGGGTTCCTGGGCGGATAGCCCGCTGCCCAGCAACAACACGCACGTCATCCAGAAGACACGGCGACTCAGCATAGTCTGACTCTTTCAATGGAGAGATTGTTCGATCCTACCAAAACTCGAGACTTCAAAAATTGGCACACGCATAGGATAACGTTGATGCACGTCAAATTACGAGGCGGTATAATCAGGATTTCACACTCGCAAATTCCAGCTATACTTGATTGGAGAGTCATGAAATAATAGAAGTATCTGAAATGCCTCGACCGAATCAGCCATCATTCAGGTGGTGTGCCCACAAGAATCTCTTCTGCACGAATCGTTATCGAACATGGGAAATGAAAAAGGTTCCGGCGGCGAAATGCCCGACGACCGCAAAAGTCAGATCGCGAGGGACTGCTTTAAACGCGGCACAGAAGCCATGATTAAGCAGAATTGGGGCTATTCTTGTGAAATGTTTCGCAATGCCATCAATCTGGTCCCCGGCAATCTGCTGTATCGCCAGTCCTTGCGCGGAGTCCAGGAGAAGCAATACAACAATAATGGCACCGGCGCGTCGATGGCCAACATGCGCCTGATGGGGACCAAGACCTCGCTCAAAAAGAGCATGATGCAGAAGGATTGGAAGACCATCATGACGACGGCCGAGGATGGACTGGCCGTCAATCCGTGGGATGCGAGTCTGAATGCTGACTTGGGATATGCCTTAAAGGAACTCGGATTTCCGGACATCGCCACGTTCTGTTATGAAAGAGCCGTTAAAGGCGATCCCAATAATCGCGACTATTTGCGGATTCTGGGTCTGTTGTATGAAGACAAGGAGAAATTCGACGAAGCCATTGGCTGCTTTACGAAGCTCACGCAGATCGACAAGCTGGATGGTGAAGCTCGATCCAAAGTTATGTCATTGACCTCTAAGAAAGCGATCAAGACCGGAGGCTATGAAAATGCCCCGGATTCCCGATCAACCGGCGCCAACCGCGGCAAGGACGTTGTGGACGGCCCTGGGATGTCTGTCGAAGCCGATCTGGAACGCGCAGTTCGCAAGGAGCCCAACAACAAGGATAGCTATCTGAAGCTGGCCGACTACCAGATCCGCGACGGAAAGCTGGAAAAGGCGTCTCAAACCTTGCGGAAGGGGCTCGAAGTATCGGGCGGTGACGACAAGATCCGTGAAATGCTGGAAGATGTGAATCTGGACCTGCAACGTAAGGAACTGGGCCTTGCAAAGGAAGAGGCGGTTCAGGACCCGACCGATGCCGCAGCGAAACGCAAATACGTCGAACTGAAGGCCGATTTGCTCCAGAAAGAAATCGAGATTTTCACATCTCGAATGGAACGCTATCCGCAAAACATGGCGCTGAAGTTCGATTTGGGAATTCGCCTGATGCAGGACAAGCGTCCCAAAGAAGCAATCCCGCTATTTCAGAAATCGCGCGGCGATGCCCGCAGGAAAGTGGAGTCCCTGCTGAACCTGGGCAAGTGTTTCATTGCGGACCGGCAATTCGTGTTGGCCCGCCGCCAATTCGAAACGGCACTGCCGGAAAGTAAACCGGACGATAATCTCGATGTTTATCTTGAGCTCAATTACTACGCCGGTCGCGTTTGCGAAGAGCTGAAAGACAAAGATGCCGCGATCGGTTATTACCAGACGGTGCTGGAATACGACTACGGATACAAGGACAACCAGCAACGACTGAATGAACTGGAAGGTGGCGGCGATCAGGATGAGGATGAAGATGAGGAAGACGAAGAAGAGAACAATGAAACCAAGGGCAAAAAGAAGAGCTAGCGAGCAATAAAGTCGCCCTCGCTGGTGTTCCAATTGCAAACGAATCCAGAGCGTGGTGGCACTGCACTGTGGTTGGGGCCGGCTCTCGAAATGCCTGATACGGTTCAGAATTCTCGACGCGGAATCTTGAGCCGCCAAACTGCTCAGACCCATACTCCAAAATAAAAACAGCCCGGCGAAAACCTCGCCGGGCTGTTTTACTATTTCCAGACAACAGAGTTAAACGATTAGAACTCGGCCTTTATCGTTTCACGGCCAGCTCGCGTTCCCAGTTGGTTCAGGACCACGACGTCGATACTCTTGCTGAGCGTTTTTGCGGAACCATCGCACATTCCGAACACGACCACGTCTCCGTGCCAGCTTCCAAAGCCAAACACGGCTGTCGAACTATTATTGCCGGCCGCCAGGATTCCCGAGTTCCAATCAATGGCCACTTTTCCTTGAGCTTGTTCGGTCGGAGCGGGAATTCGTACGCAACAACTTAATGCGTCTCCCCAGAATCCGTATTGTGATTCACCGAACATGATGGTCGTGCTGGTGCCATCTATAAGATCACGTTGTTTCACCGCGCTATTCATGTAGCCGATACCGTTCGTGTAACCATTGATGCCACTACCCATGCAGACTTTGTACGTCCCGTATCCCCAATTTCCTGGCCGGCCATTTGCCAGATTCGCAGAAGGGCACATATAGGATTTGACGGGTGTGGTGATCGCATTCCAATTGATATTCCCGGGAGCTTTCGGCTGCTTGAAATCGATCACCAAGGTTCCCTGATCTAATTGGGACAAGATCATTGACTGCCAACCCCACATGTCAGAGATGTTCCACATCGGGGTCGTCACTGGGTCGATTGATAGCGGACTGATCGTCGACAGAATGATCTGTTGCTCAACGACAGGTTGGGGGCTGCTTCCGTAAGCCGGTGCCTGAGCATTGCAGCCTGCCGTTCCGGTCTGGCAGACCCAGCCGGGTGGATAACTGTTATGGCTGCCTTCGTAGTTTGAGGCTGCGAGACACAATTGCCGCATGTTGTTGATGCACTCAGCCTGACGAGCTCGTTCGCGAACCTGCTGAACGGCGGGCAGGAGCAATGCAATCAACAGCGCAATGATCGCAATGACAACCAGTAATTCGATGAGTGTGAAGCCTCGACGTGGTCGAGTTGCGTCAAACTGATTTGGCGGGACCGGATTTGACCAAGAGCGCATGTTCAAGACTCCAACTCAATTTTACGAAACCGGCGGGTGGAATTTGAATTATGGACAAGACTGTCCCGCACGCAGCATTCAAATTTCACACCTAATATTAACGTTACTCGGCTGTCAAGAGAATTGCAACGGGAATTATTTTGGCCCGTACACCTTACACTTTGGCAATCCGTCACGCAGCTTTTTCCCGGCATCCGCTGAAAGTGGGGTGTTGTTGACAGACAATTGGGCCAATTGCTTCATCATCAGCAGGCGATCAACAGCGGCATCACTAAGAGGCGTTTTTGACAATTCCAACTTCGACAGCTTGGGTAAGCTTTGAAGCGATTCAAGCCCCTTGTCGGAAATATGCTGGCAATCATACAAATCCAACTCCCGCAGGCCTTTCAGGCCTTGCAGATGGGCCAATCCTGCGTCGGTGATTTTGGTCGATTGAAGTTCCAGAATTTCCAGGTCAGTCAGTGGCTTCAGTAATTCCAGGTCGCTATCTCGCGCTTGGGTATGGTTGAGTCCGACTTTCTGGATCCGCAATATTCCCTTCGGTATTTTGACTGCGGTCTTAATCGGTACTGTCAGTCCATGTAAAGTGAAGGAGCCGCCAAGTTTCACGATGTTTTCCGCTGCGACCCGTACCGCCGGATCTTCTTTTCCACCGCACCCGGCAACGACCGAGACAAGCAGTGCGGCAGCAACGGCGTAACGGATCATCATGGATCTGTCTCCTGGCTGATAAGCGTGGACGATAAAAGAATTGAAGGCTTGGTTGAGAATCTTCTCGGAAAACGAGCGTGCTGTTGATTATACTGGAATGATGGGGAAAGCCGAAATGGAGTCCGTCGAAAGAGGCGCGGTGCGGGAACCGCAGCCACTGATTGATTGACTTGACGACTTATGCACAATGAATGCCCTCTGAATAGGACGCAAGCCAGGATTGCCGCCAGATCACGAGTCCTTACGCATCTCGTGTTGAGTGAAGGAATTAGGTCGTTTGACCGGCCAGCGGCGAAAGCGTACAATATTTTAGGGCGACTTATCACTTTCCCGTTGGAATTTCTCCTGACTACGACATCCTCTGTAAATCCCTTCTGAGGTACCAACTCATGACAGGCTTTAGGTGCACTTCAATGTTTCCACCAGTAACCAGGAATGCCGTCCGTTTTTTGGGGGGACTGGTAGTGGTTTGCGTGGTCTTGCTCACGCAAGTCGCGACTCGCTCGCAGGCCAAAGAAGACGACAGCGAATCACTACTTCCACTCGCTCCTAATCCACCAATTGTGACTCGCGAAGGATTGCCCTTGTCGGCTATGTATTGGCCCAGCAAGCTGAAGGCCCAAGGCAGTGTGGTGGTCTTGCTGCATGGATTGAATGGGAATCAGTTGGATTGGGGACAGGATTTTCCCAAGAAGTTGCAGGACCAGGGGCATGCAGTGATTGCGGTTGATCTGCGCGGGCACGGCCAAAGTACGGGAAAAATGGTTGGCATGGGCAACGATGCCGTTGAAGGAAAGGCGAAAGCGAAGGCTAGCAAGACTAAAGCTCGACCACCTAAGGCCGCAGTCGAGGCGACTTCATTGAAGGCTCGAGATTACCCCTTGATGGTGACCAGCGACATGAAGGCCGTGAAGAATTTCATTTTCCTGGAGCATCAAAAGCAACATTTGAACATGAATAAGATGGCCATTATCGGTGCGGGAATTGGTGCCACGGTCGCCCTGCATTTCGCAGAACTCGATTGGAACGAGCCACCCTTTGAGGATGGCCCAGAAGGCAACAAGACTCCGCGAGGACAAGACGTCCGGGCACTCGTGTTGCTGACTCCCGACGCGGATGTCGCCGGCTTGCCGTTGCCGGAAACGATCAAGACGTTGCGCGTACCGCTGTTGCAGGTGGCGATCATGTTTGCGGTGGGAAATAAAGACAAACTGGACAAGGGGCAAACGAAAAAACTTTATGAACAGGCTGTCACGCCTGACGTCAATAAGAATCGTATGTACCTCCAGGAATACAACTCGGCGGACCGCGGCTGCAGGTTGCTGGCGAATAACCTTCCGACTCAGCAGCACATCATCAAATTTCTGGATACGCATCTTTCAAAAATCAATAGCGAGTGGCGAGATCGCGAAAGCAAAGTCGGGAAAAAACCAGCAAAGTAGGGTGCGTGGAGTTTGTGAAGTTTCAGCCGGGCGCGGCGAAACGAGTCGTGTCTTATTCCGCTGGCCGGCTATCCTTGTTGGTCATGTGTGATTCGCCGGGCAGAAAGTCTGTGCCATGAAACGACTTCCTGTGACACTCGGATGATGCCAAAGAAATCCATCCACTAAGGCGTTCATTGAAGAATAGTTGGTTCGAAATGCCGACGGGAAACTGAGTTTCGCCGTCGGTTTATCAAGAGGCCTCTCATGTTACGCGTTGATTTTTTCGCTCGTCTGACTCGTTCGTTGCGGCATCACAGCCTGGCTGTCGGCATGACTTCAATTCTGAGCGTTTGCACGCTTGTCGGTTGTGGCCGTTCTGCTGCTCCATCAACGGCCGATTCTGAAACCTCAGCGGATGGGGATCATGCCGGCAGTGGTGAAGCATCCAAATCTAGGAAGAAGAAATCGGAATCTGACAGTTCACCACACACGGTGCCCGTGAATTCGAACCGGCGCATGGTCGCCGATATTCCATTGGATGTGTTTTTTGACAATCCGATTGCAGAATCGAAGCAGGTTGGCGAAGTTGCCTCACCCGCGGCCGGTGCTGCTGTTGCCACAGCCAAACCAGCTGAACCAATGCCGATGCCCGGGAAAACGGAAGAGAAGCCCGCGAGTGGTCCAGGTGAATGGGCGGCGATTATTTCGGGCGAAGATTTGCAGGACGAAGTCAAGAAGATTCGTTTGCGACTACAGGAAAATCTGGGCGCAATTGGAAAATACAACGCTCACTACAACAAAGAAATTATCTGGGACGGGGCAGGGTTAGCGGCGCTGGCGAATATTGCTTTGACGCATCCCGACAAAGTCAGCTGGAAACAGTACGCGGGTCAGATTCGTGACGTGGCGGCGGAAATGGTCGCCAAAGCGAAGGGCGGACTGGGGCAGAAGCCATTCGATGCGACCAAGAAGGAATTTGAAAAGATCGACGGATTGCTCGGAGGAAACCCGCCGCCCGGTATCCCGGCTGCAGCGGCGGAAGTGACTTTCAGCGATGTTGCCAGTCGGAAACTGCTGATGCATTGTATTGAAACCGGGTCTGATTATATGCGGGCGAATTTCCAGGCCGATGGTCCATTTCAAAAGAGTGCCGAAGATGTGGCGCACACCGCTTCCGTTGTCGCCGCCTATTGCAAGGTGGTGGGGACGGATGGTTACGGCAGTGCTGACGAACCAGATTACAAGGCCTTTCTGAAGCCGCTATTTGAAGCCAATCTGACGATGCTCAAGGCGGCGCGCGATAAGGACTTCGCGACGTTCTCCGAAGCCAATGGCCGCATTCCGAAGTATTGCAGCGATTGCCATGGAACTTATTCTGGCGGATCGAATTAGCAGTAGAGAATCGTCTTCAGATTGATGCAGGTGAAGACGAATTGGATGACGCAGATGAGACGTCGTGTCGTTCCGCCCTTTCGTCAAACCGATTGTCAAACTGGGGCTCAACCGGCTACATTCAACTTGTGTGGACTTTGTATCCATCTCCAAATACCAATATAGGTCAGATTTCCAGGACTCTATTGTATGACATATCGGCTTGATCGTTTGTGGCTTATTGCAAGTTGTGTAGCCGCCTGGAGCTTGTCATCAGCAGTCGTATCTGCCGATATCATCGAATTGCAGACGGGGCAGAAAATCGAAGGGGACGTCCTGAAGGAACGCCCGGAAGAGCTGGTTGTGGATATCGGAATCGACGTCATTCGAATCCCCTTGTCGCAAATCAAGAAACGAACTGAGACTCAGAAGTCCGCGGCGCCAA
>JAQGHT010000643.1 GCA_028291565.1 Planctomycetaceae bacterium
GTAAATAAAGGATCAAGTAGCCCTTGACCTCTTTTTGAATGCTCCAGGACGCAACCATACCCAGAAAACTGATCAACCCGGTCAACAAGACCAGCGGCACGCTGATTCCGTCATATCCCAGGCGATATTCGATATTCCATCCCTTGACCCACGTCAGAGAGACGCCACGGTGCTCATACTGCTTGGCAATGTCTTCCGAGGTGAACTCTGAAGCGGCCTTATCAGCGATGGCTGCGGCCCGTGGCTGAATGCCAGGATCGTTGCGGTCGTAGACCTTAAATGTCAGCCATGCCGACAGCAACATCGTGACTAAAGTTGTCACGAGTCCTATCGCTCGCATCGTCTCGACGGCTTCCTTTTGGAAGAACGCAAGGGCGAGCGCTCCCACTGTTGGCAGGAAGATAATCGCGGTCAGCAACCAGAATGTGTCGTTCATGTTTCGTCAGACGTCTCGATATGATCGAGCCCAGGCCTATTCCAAACCGGGCCGGCACCACTTGAAGAATTGACCAGCCGCAATGCCGATCAAATCCGTTTGAGTCTTATCCAATTCAAGCTGCCAGCAGCGGAATCAGCCGCCAGCACGCAAGTTCTCAATCAAATTTCACTATTTAAATTGCACTATGTACTTGGGAAAAAAGCGATCAATGCAGCAAACACACCCAGCAGACCGACTGCGATAAACATCACGTAATTTCGCATCCGCCCCGTTTGCACCACACTCAGCGAACGGCCGAGCGAGTTGGTCCAATTTCCAACCGCATTCACAGCGCCGTCGACAATAGTTTCATCGAACTGCCGATCCCACGCGGAAACCTTCAATGCCGCATTGGCACAACCATGCAGGAAGCCATCAAACACTTTGCGATCAAATGCCGAACACCAACCGGCCACGACGTGGCTGGGGCGAACGAACATGATGTCATACAGTTCGTCGAAGCCCCACATATTCACCAGGAAGCGAGGTAGTCCCGCGAATTGAACTTTGATTTCCGAAGTATTGATCCACCGCGCTCCATAGCAGACATAGGCAGCGAAGGCGCCGGAGAAGGCGACGACCAGAGCCAGTAATCCCGCTTGAGCGTGATTGGCGTGGATTTGTTCGTGGCTGGAGAGACTAATATTCATTAAGCCGGCCGTGACCTGATCCGCAGTCGGGACCGATCCATTGGCTAAAGCAATCGGTTCGCTCGCCAAAAGCAGCTTGTAGAGAATTCCATTTTCGCCACCGAATGCGCAGAACATGGCAAAGATCGACAGCACGCACAGCGGCAGCACAATGATCCACGGCGATTCGTGAGCGTGGTCGTAAACGTGGTGATCTCGTGGCTTGCCAGCGAATGTATAGAACCACAACCGGAACATATAAAAGGCCGTGATCCCCGCTCCGCACAACGGAATGAAGAAGACCAAAGGGTGGCCGTTGAGTTTCGAGAATGTCAACGCAGTTGCGACAACTGCATCTTTGGAGTGATAACCAGAGAAGGCGATTGGCTCGCCCCATAGGGTCCAGTAGGGAACTGCCAGCCCGGAAATTGCGATCACACCAATCAGCATGGTGTAGGCGGTGAACGGCATCTTGCGTCGCAGGCCACCCATCTGGGGCATCTCTTGGACGTGATGACAACCGTGAATCACGCTGCCTGACGCCAGGAACATTAACGATTTGAAGAAAGCGTGGGTGATCAGATGGAACAGACCTGCTGCCCAACCACCCAGGCCCAAGCCCAACATCATATAGCCGAGTTGGCTGATCGTGGAGTAGGCCAATACTTTCTTGATGTCTGTTGCCACGACAGCGATCGTGGCCGCGAGGAACAGAGTGATACAACCGGTATAGGCGATAGCCAGCAGCACCTCGGGCGTGAACATCGGATAGAACCGTCCGACGAGATACACACCGGCCGCGACCATTGTTGCTGAGTGAACGAGCGCCGAAACGGGTGTTGGCCCTTCCATTGCATCCGGTAACCACGTCTGCAGCGGAAATTGAGCACTCTTGCCGATACACCCGCCGAATACACCCAATCCTGCCGCAATCAGCAGATAGTAGGGAATTGTTCGCTGTTCACCGTTACCGTCCGTCTCAATATGATTGTCTTTATTCTTGAAGACGACTTCGGTGACGCCAGATTCTGGGATGTGCAATCGCAATTGGCCGTCGGAACCCCGAGCCATTGAGAATAGCCCAGGCTGCACGCTGCCGCCCTTGCCGACTGCCACGTCACCAAATTGGAAGGTTCCGAACCAGGTCCAGATAATCATCAGGCCAATCAGGAAGCCGAAGTCACCTACGCGATTCATGATGAACGCTTTGTTGGCGGCATTCGAAGCCGACTGGCGTTCCGTGTAAAAACCGATCAGGAAATAACTGCAAACACCAACTAGTTCCCAGAAGATGAACACCTGGAAAATGTTGCCTGCCAGGACGAGACCCAGCATCGAAAAGCTGAACAGTGACAAAAATGCGAAGAACCGATAGAACCGGCCCGGCCGATGTAAATGGCCATGTGACGTATGAACCTGATGGTCTTCGTAATTGTCAGTTAATTCGTCCGCCATATATCCGATGGCGAATAAATGGATGCAACTGGCGATAAAGGTCACCATCGTAAACATGACCAGCGTCAAGCTGTCAATGTAATACGAGAGTGAAATATCCAAAGACCCGAAACGTGCGAGGCGGTAAAACAGTCCCGTGTAAATCAGTTGTGAGCGAGGGATCTCTGCGGCCGGATGAGCTGCAGTGTCGTGACCTTCGGCGTCGGAACTTTCCGAATGGGCCGTTTCGCCATGACCATGCTTATCGGTTTTGGCGTGTTCGTCTTTGGCGTGTTCGCCGTGGGCGTCGACCTGATGCGACGGTTCGGTGGAATTTGCATCGTGTGACTCAGTTGCGTGACTGTCGCCATGTCCCTGCAGTGCTGCCCAGTGATTGGAGCAACCCCACGTAATCAGTGCGGAAAAACTGCAGATAAATCCGGTGACGATGCAGGCCACTGCCAAGTATGCGGCGCTCTTGCTGTGACGGCCGCCCCACCATCCGCCAAAGATTTCGACAACAAAGCCGAACAATGGCAGCAACCAGGCAATGGTCAACAGCCACTTCAGCGTTTCGCCGGTCGATTGTAGTGTCGTCGGATCCATGGTCCACCTGCGGGTGAATCTGCCCGGTCGAACAGCAATTCTGCTGCTCACAACTGGGATGACCAAACCGCGTCTAAGTGCTCAGGCAAAAAGAAACTCGGCTATTGCCAACTCATTCAGGTCGATTTCAAATCTCAGATTTGAAATCTCAAATATCAACCTTGCAATTGATTGGCTTTATCCACATCAATTGTCAGGTGGTTATTGTAGAAGCTCAACGCAATCGCCAAGGCAACTGCTGCTTCTGCCGCAGCCAGTACAATCACGAATAATGAAAAGACCTGGCCATCCAAGCCCAACCGGGTGTAATTCGCGAACGCGACAAAGTTCAGGTTCGCGGCATTGAGAACCAATTCCACGCCCATGAGCACGCCGATACCGTTGCGCTTGGTCGCCATACAGACGACTCCCGCGACAAACAGCACCGCCCCCACGAATAGAGAGCAGTTCAAGTCCACGAACTATGCCTCAGTTTTGATGTCGTAGCCTGACTCTATGAGTCGGGCCTCTTCAAACCGCCTAACTCATAGAGTCAGGCTACGCCAACTAAATTTCTTGCACACGCCGTTTGGCGCGAGCCAAGTAGGCAGCCCCAATCAGCACGACCAGTAGATGCATCGATGCGATTTCGAACGGCAACAAATATCCGATCCGATTGGCGTTCGCTCCACTGTCGATCCCGTGGTCCACCCGAATTCCCAATAAAGCCATACCCAGCGGGCGGGCCGTGTTTCCTTCTTCTGAATCATTGAAGCCTGTCGCGACCGATTGAGCCGTAGAGATCGGCACACCCTGATTTGTGGCTGCGACAACTTTCTTCCAGTCGACTGAACAAACCGTAAAGACCATCATCAGCAATAAACTCAGGGCGACAATTCCTGCCATGAACGTTTCGCCGGGACGAGTTTTAAAGTCCGAAAACGGACCACTGGCCGTCAGCATGACGCCGAATACCAACAAGACCAGTGTGCCACCCACGTAGACCAGCAATTGAGCTGTGCCCACAAAGTCGGCGTTCAGCAGGAAGAACAATCCCGCTGAGGCTCCCAGCGAAATGATCAACCAGAACGCCATACGCACGACATTCTGACTGAGAACAACGGCAAGGGCGCCGCCGCAAGTCGTGAGTGCGAAAATCGAAAATAGCAACTGATGCCCGGTCATGCCTCTTCCCCACCGGCACGTTGCGCCGATTGCGGAGTATTTCAGTGTTGTTAATGTGCCTTGGGCTGAACTTTCCCATGCAACTCGGCGGCCGGAACACTCGTTGTCTCGGCAATTGGTTCGAGTTTGACTGTTTTCTCAACTACTTTCGCAACTGCCGGTTTTCGATACAAACGATCCCCGATCGGAGTCGGATTGCCGAATAATGAAAAGACAGTTCGATGTTTCGGAAGGACAGAATAAATCGCCAGCGGCCAAACAGTCGCTCCCAGGAACAACGCACAGCTGATCGGTAGCAGGTATTTCAAGCAGGTCATCATCACCTGATCGATGCGAAGTCGCGGCAATGTCCAGCGAACCCACATCTGGAAGAATACCAGTCCGGTCCCCTTCGTGATGAAAATCGCCAAGCCGATCACGTTGACGATGTACTGACCGATCCAGCCATTCGCGGTCAATTCCAGCTTCTTATCTAACAGATCGATTAAGCCCAGGCCATCGTGCCAGCCACCCAGGAACAAGAACGTGGCAATACCACTGACCGCAAACATACTGGCATATTCGGCCATAAAGAAATAGGACCAGCGAATGCCGCTGTATTCGGTATGGAACCCAGCAACCAGTTCGCTTTCCGCTTCGGCAAGGTCGAACGGGGCCCGCTTCACGCTGGCTGTCGCGACGGTGAAATACACGAAGAAGGCGAAGAACGTAAACGGGCTGTTCAAGACGAGCCAGTTCGTGAACAAGCCCGCTTGTAGATGCCCAATTTCGACCAAGTTCAGCGTTCCGGCTGTGATCACGGGGATCAGGGCACAGATTGCCATCGGTATTTCGTAACTGACAACCTGGGCCGCTTCACGCATTCCGCCGAACAAGGCCCACTTGGAACCGCTGGAATACCCTGCGAAGACGACTCCCAGAACTTCCAGCGACATCAGCGCCAGAATGAAAAAGAGTCCAACTTCCAGATTTTGAGCAACAAAACCATTGCCAAACGGCAAGGCGATGAAAGCTCCAAATGAGGCGACAAACACCAGATAAGGCGAGACTCGGAAGAGCATTTTGTCCGCTTCTTCGGGACAAAGATCTTCCTTCTGAATCAATTTCACCCCATCGGCCAGTGTCTGGAGCCAGCCGAACCGGCCCCCAACACGCGTCGGTCCCAGTCGGTCTTGAATACGACCGGCGACTTTGCGTTCCAACCAGATGAAGATCAGAGGTGCCACGCCGAAAAACGTGAGCACAAGTCCCACATGGATCGATGCGGCAATGGTAAAAGCGATCGACTCGCTGAAATCCAGCGAAACGAGGTACTCTCCAATTGAATTGACTGCTAACAACGGCATCATGTCGTTCAAATTCCCGCTTGGCCCCTGCGTGGCGCGCAGAGATCACGCCCTCAACGGCTTGAGGAAGGCTGAACTATGCCAAAAGTCGCGCCGGGATTCAAGCGACTCGGACTCATGAAGTCTCAATCTTGAACCACTTTGAGGGAATTGTTGTGGGTCGGGCTAGGGGTTTCCCAATCTTGGGAGAAATGTAGGTGGCCTGTTCCCAATCAGGGGAAGGATTGCTATCGAATCGATGCGTGTGAACGATTCAAATTCCGAAAAGTCGCCAGACACGGCGGGGCGTCTAACACATTCGTAATTCAAGTGACGTTGCGGTAGCCAATTTCGCCAGTGTTTGGGGCGGTTCGCTTTTTCACTCGTTATGTGTCCAAGGTCTTGTAACTTGGGCTTCGTGGAATTCCGTGCCCGAAGATCTCTCGCGGCCTGAGGAACTCCGGAGATCGTCGCAACAGGGCACGCGAATCGCCTGGACTACTGGCAGGCCAGTGTCGACCGTAGTTAGCGAAACGCGAGTGATGCAGCCAGAGTACTATACTGCACCCGCCTCAGATGCTACCGACTGAAGGAATGTGTCAGCCGCAAACGCGTAAAAAAATGGCGAAAAACTGAAGTTGCGGGGTCAGGTGGTTCAAAGCTCATTTTTCGCTCTCAAGAGCAAAAAATGAGCTTTGAACCACCTGACCCCTGAGCTTTCTGGCAAAATACAGGAGAGAAACGTGCATCAGCGCTGGAAATTGATCATCGTTTTATTATTCGCGCTCTGCGTGCGCGGAAATCGATCGGTG
>JAQGHT010000646.1 GCA_028291565.1 Planctomycetaceae bacterium
CCAGCTTGATCTCGTGGATCGCCTTGTCTCTTTGGCCGCCCTGGTGGTATGCGCGACCGACAATTTGATGTTGCTTCACGCTGTCGTATTCGGGACGCTCGTTCAATCCCTTCGTCCGAAAGTACGCGTGTACCAACATCAGCATCCGTTCATCCCGATTCTCAGGCTTTGCATGCTCGTAGTGATTCAAAACGTAGTCGCAAAGATACATTCTTCGGCCAGTTGAATCTAATGTCGCATCGACGATAAAGTCACGAGCTGCCTCATAGGCCTGCTCCTTCTTCCCGGCAACTTGCCCGAGCAGAAACAGTTTTCGCGCGCGCAGTGCTTCGGTGACCTCAAGGTCAGCGAATCGGGCAATCGTCCCGTCAAGCAAATCGATGGCGGCCTGATACTTCTTTGCTTCAATCAATTCGGTTACGACGTCGTTGTTGATACGACTGGCTTCACGCTGTCGTTCGTTACGCTTCGCAGTGCGCAAAGTTGCGGACCGACGAATCTGCCGAAAGGTCTTTTCAATTGGATCAACTGGACCAACGCGGTAGTCGTGTTTCCCAGCGTCAATGACAGCAAGTGCCGCTGGCAGTTCGTCGGGATGACCAATCCATGCGATTCGTTGGTCTTTGTCAACAACAAAGACCAACGGGATCCCGTCTTCGTCCACAGCATCTGCCCACAGCCCCCACATTTTCTGGTCTTCATCGACGGCCACTCGGCCCGTCATGGCCTTCCCCGCCGTCCCAAGAAAGGCTCGCACTTCCGCAGGAGACTCACCGCTGAAAACTGACACAAAGACGGCCTTGTCGTACTTTTTTTGCAGAGCTTCCATCGTGGGGATCGCTTGAATGCAGGGTTTACAAGCCGTACCGGAAAATTCGATCACGTGGACTGTTCCCAAGCCAATCGAATTGAACGGCGCCCCCTGCACAAACTCTGTCGCACTGAACGCAGGCGCTGGGTCACCGAGCTTCAGTACAGGTTCGTCAACGGATTGTGCATTCAGGGAGAGAATGCCCAGACTTCCAAAGACGAGACAAATCAAAAGCGTACGGGTCAGGAGTGTGGTGCACATATCAGCGACCATGAATAAAAGAAAGGTAAAGTATTAGACACGCAATTGCATTGACGCGGCTATCTTCAATTCGTCGATTGGTCGAGTCGCCTCATCCGCCCGGGCAAGGTCAGTCTGCCAGGCGATATTCCCAACATTCTGACTCGATTGCAAATCAACGCCGCAGATTGGAAGGCGACGCTGCCAAAACTGTTCGGCTCGAGGAAGAAGCTCGGCGGTGATTTCGGCAGTCCGAAACGCTTGAGCGAAGTCACCGCGCAACGCGGTTCCAAGTTCCTCAAGAACGTGATCGGCCGCGGCAAAACCCACCTCAACGAGTGCTGACTACAGCGGTTTAACTTTGGATCTGCTGGTGCCACTGCTTTGGGATTGTGCTCAATCCTCAGGCAGTGCGACCACTTCCTTGTGTTTGCACTGCTTCCGTTGAGTACAGCGGCGAGCAGTGGCACGACTCATCTCCGAAAACCGGAACACTCAAGGTTAAACCGCTCTGGTATGGCTCTGATTGTTCGCGAATACCTTGCTTTGCGCACAATTTTCTCAAATTGCAGCAATTGCCATTGACGGCGGACTTATCCCTCGGCACAATACAACTAACTTCATAGTTTAGTTGATCATCTCAGGGCAAACTGGAAAAAACAAATGTCGGAGACTACTCCTACCGAACGTGAACTGGATGTGCTCAAGGTCTTGTGGGAATTGGGCGAGGCCAAAGTCAGAGACGTTCATGAGGCCATGTGCAGTCAGCAGGACTGCGCGTTTACGACTGTGCAAACCCTGCTCCGAATCATGGCGGACAAAGGCCTGGTGAAACAACGGCTTGAACAACGCGCCCTGCTCTATACGCCGATTTATACGCGAGAACAGGTCAGCTCACATTTCCTGACGCGGGTTTTCGATGGGGCACTCGACAAGCTGGTGCTCAACATGTTGCAGGCAGAAGACGTGTCACCCGGCGAAATGCGCGAGCTCGAACGGCTAATCGCCAAAGCCCGCCGAGACAAGCAGAAGGGAGATTAGGCACATGACCTCGTCCCAGATTATCGTCATAATGTGGTTTCAGTTTGCGCTGACCACAACTTTGCTTCTGTTGCTGGTTCGGTTTGCGTTGGCCAGGTTGCAGCAACCTGCAGACCGCATCCGTCTGATACACTGCACATTGGCAACTGCAATCGCCCTGCCCTTCTTGATGTGGCTGACTCCGTTTTCGGGCTGGCGATTGAAATTGATTTCTCCACTTGTCGAATATCGGCTCGGTGACCAACGGACCGATTTCAAGAATATAGCCATTACAGCGGAGCAGAATGGGGATTGGGAACAATCGAGTCGTCAAACCGGCAATTCACAGTTGGATCGATTCCATCATGCTTCGACGTTCGAACCCCAATTTCCCAGTGCAGAACCGAAATTGAGCTCGATTCCCCGGGATCAGAGCAATGTTGAATCACAGCGAGTCCCTCACGCCGCAGGCGGCTTCGCAGCCTTGATCACGACGACAACAGCAATCCTCATTATCGTAACACATGGCCTGGCGCTGTTGGCTTTGATCGTCGAATGGGCCATAGGAAGTCTTGCATTACGCCGGTTGTGTTTCAATTTCGCAGCCGCAGAAGCCAACGTTGCGCAGGCCTGGAACCAGGTCACACAAGGAAGAGCCCGGAATGTGCGGCTGCTGATCTCGTCGTCAATCGACACTCCATTGATGTTTGGCATCTTTCGGCCGGTTGTGCTTGTACCACAGAACTTGGCAGCCGAAGGGGGAGCAACGCTCAAATTCTGTCTGGCGCACGAGTGGTCGCATATTGAACGATCCGACCTCGTCGCATGGTATTGGGTCTGGGCCTGCCAATGTTTGCTCTGGTTCGATCCGTCTTATTGGGCTTTACGGAAAGAACTGCGGCTGTGCCATGACATGCTTGCGGACCAGCGTGCGACGTGCGGTGCCGAGAGTGCCGTCGAATATTCGGCGTTGCTTGTCGACTTGGCTCGAAAACGGATAACCGGCTCGGTCGCGACCGCGTTGATGTTTCTTGACCAACCAAAGCAACTCACTCAAAGGGTCAAAATGTTGCTCCAACAATCAATGCCTGTTTGTCCCAGATGTCACTGGACGTTTTCACTCTTTACAGCGGTTCTCGCTGTTTTTGTCGCCGCACTGTTCAGTGCGGTGCGGCTGGAGGTCGTTCGAGCGGAGGGCTTGAATGACGACTCGCCAACCTCAAACGAAGATGAGAACTCTGCTACCAAAGGGACACAGAGCAAATCGGACTCCAAAGAAAAGCGACCAGTCGCGCAGACGACACAGAATCGACCGGCGGCCGACACCAAAACACCAGCACTCAATTCGGAAACCTATACTTGCCAGGTGGTCGACAAGCAGACGGGAAAGGGAGTGAGCGGTGCGCGTATTGCTGTTCGCATCTGCGCGAGCTTTGAGCAACGAGATCGGGCCACGGCAGTGGCGAAATACGTCACCGATGGCGACGGAAAGTATGTGATCAAATTTCCCACAGAGCAAATCACCAACCAGCAAGATTTTGTTGAAGTGGATGTCGAGCATGACGCATACGCCGGTGTTCAAATGCAGGACAGAACGTTCAGCACGACTCGCAAGAATGAAAAAGTGGGCCAACGCCCTGGTTTTGAACGAATCGAACTCGATCGCGGGGAAGCCGTGACAGGCACTGTCGTCTCTCCCGATGGAAAACCATTGGCAGGCGTTGAGGTCAGCGGATTCTCAATGGCAGACCGCAAGATTGCCGATTCACGGACATTCGTCGAGACCGTCACCGACGCCAATGGAAGATTTCGAATCAACCTTCATCAAGAAGGCGATGGAGGGATCTGGATCGTTCCCAAGGACTTTGGCATCGTCGAGAAGTATCTCGCCAGGCAACGCGGTGATTTAGGTCAGGTCCGGGTTTCGGCGGGCATCCGCGTTCGCGGACGAGTGTTGGACGCTAAACAAATGCCAGCGACCGGGATTCCAGTCAACATCTCGCTCTCGCCCATGGCTCGTCACTTTGGCAGCTTGCCAATCGCGGGGGCCGTGATGCGCGGTGCGATCACGGACGCGCAGGGGCAATTCACGCTCGATCCGCTACCCGCAGGTGAATATCGAATCTCTCCCAATGAATATCGTTGTATCGCTCCTGCGAATGACACGACACGGTATCCGCTGCCCGGGGTTTTCGTCGCGCGGAAGCTCGTGCTGAAAGAAGGGAGTTTGCCAGCGCCGGTTGAAATCCAGGCAATTCCTCACATCGTATTTCATGTGCAAAACGTCGATGGAGCCGGCAAGAATATTCGAGGTGGCAATGTCTCTTTAATGGGCGAACTCGATGGCGAGTCGTGGGGCAATGAAGGTCGACCGGACCAGAATGGTTCGATCACAATGTGGGTTCCACGAGGTTTGCGGAAGACGTTTATTGCATTGGCGCTCGACGAAAACGTGGCGCAGCAATATCGCCATGGCAAAGGGCAACCCCTCGAGCGTGGCAATCCGATCCCCATGGGGACAATGAACAATGACGTTCCAAACTTCGAAATCGTCAATTATCGAGCCCCCATCATTTTGATCTCCGCCGTTGACGAACAACGACAACCGATCAAATCATTCATCGTCACCTTCAGCTATCGCCTGTCATTCACATTTCCTCCCGAGCAGACGCCACGGATGACGAACAAAATTCAATTTGCGCTGGGGGGAATCAATCACCAGAGCGATGGTCACTGCCGCATGCGTCAGATGCCTCCAGACGAAGAGGTGACATTCGAGGTGAAGGCGAATGGGTATCAAACCAAGTCGGAAAAGATCAAGCTGGCGGAAGGTGAGACAAAGGAACTTGTCGTGATGCTTAAAAAGGCCCGTGATTGAAAGCAGGGAAAATGTATCCGACAGGCATTCGCATCGCGGCAACGAAAGTCGCTGCGCCAATCAGGTCCTGGAGTGCGGTGGCTGGACACCGCCCTCCATTCGTTTGAAATAGCCACTCTCGAACTTCAAGACCGTGTTCTTCCAACTCGGAGACGTTGTGCTTCGGTTTTTGAAGGATCAACGTCTCAATTCCAGTTCAACGGAGGGCTGCGTCAAGCCGCAGCACTCCAGGGTTTTGGAGTGCGGTGACTCACCGTATTTCTCTAAGGTGAATGTCGAGCAGGGACATTGGCTGTTTCCGATTGAAGAACGCCGAGGTCCCAGCGGTTGGGACTGCCGGACTTTCATGATCCGGCTATCTCCAGCGCTGCGCAATTGAATCGAATCTGGCTCTGACCAGTCCAATCCGCACGTTTCACCGGCATTCAGCACCCGATTCGCAATCAACGCAAGTCGATTTCTCCATATGGAACTGTCTGTCCTATGTTTTTCCTTCTGCAGTCAAAGCTGTTTGATGTGCTTCTGGACTCCCTCTCCCCCTTGGCGTTTCAACGACTGCAGCCAATCAGGCGCAGTCGCGTCTGAATTGCAATTTTTTGCTGGAGTGCTGCAAATTTGCACGGAAGACGCGAAGAATAGACATCGACAGGGATTTCTGGACTTCGAGAGTTGACAGCGCGTCAATCAACGTGTGCGTTTTTCTTCCGCGCCTCTGATATTGCCGATTTCGGCCACTAAGATTCCCGTGTCAAATCAGTGAAAGTGCGAAAGAAATTGCAGAAAAAAACTGGCTTCCGGCGTGGCGTGCAATTGATCTATTGTGTGTATTGACCAACATGTCAAACGTGCCGCAACGCAAACTTTGTAAAGCTCAGCGGCTGATAAACTTGTAAAGAACGCACTTTCCAGTTTGCCTGCTGAATTGGAAGGTCTAAGCGATCTCGCTCCGCAATTCAAGAAGAAGTCAGATACCTGATTCGTGCGAAAGACGGCGTCAATCATACATTCTTCCCCATTGCATCCGTCTTTCGGCAGGCTATGTAGGAACATTGTTTGCATGGCTGTCAGAACAGTCAAATTCTGGCAATGCGCCGTCTTTTATTGGGCTATTCCAAGCTGGGTGCATTGCAACTCAAACTGATTGTCTTGGCGTCAGGTTACGCTCCGATCGCTGGGCAGGTCGCACCAACTACATCACATCGTTCGAATCACCGGGGCACGCATGCCAGTCAACATGTTGCGCTCGGCGTCTGTCGGTTGGAGTGGACCGACAGAACGATTCTTTTTAACAACGACAAACTTG
>JAQGHT010000678.1 GCA_028291565.1 Planctomycetaceae bacterium
CTCCTACGAACAATTAGCATGAGGATCCGTGATCGAACCCGCTAGTCAAACGTTGTTTCAACGCTGCGAATTGATCATACGAGGGACGACAGATCTGGTTCGTTGGACTCATCCGACGGTGTTTTTGGTGAATTATTCCACATTGGTTCCCAATCGATTTTCTGTCGTCCCCAAGGGACTTTGCAATGTCTTGGCCATGATCGCCCCACCGTTAAAAGCGGTGGGCTATTATCGGTCGTCCCTGACGGGACTACGTACTCTTGGCACAAACAGCGTAACTTCAAAAAACGCAAGCGCATGCGTTCGAGTTGGTCGTGATCGATCTGTGCTTCTCTAGGGGGTAACACTCTTTCGCGAATTTTCCGGTGAATCAATCGATATTCAGTCACGCTGACGCACTCGCTTGCACTTCGGGCTTGAATTAGCCCGTGAATCATCAGGAATAACTGCCATCCAGTAAAAGTTCGTTCAATGACGAAATGCCGATGCGTTGCATTTCCGATCAGGATCGACAATCGGTATGATGCACTGCCCCATGATGGCACAGGATGACACCCGCCTCGCCTTGCTGTGCCTCTCGCCCTATTGAGCCCACCCGAGGACCCGCCGCATGTCACATCGCTCGCCGGAAGACCGTTCCCAACTCTGGATCTGGTGGGTTTGCGGACTGTTGCTGCTGGCCAGCACAATCAACTACATGGACCGGCAGACTCTGGCGAATACCTCGGTGCAGATTACACGCGAGTTTGATCTGAGCGAAGAACAATATGGGACACTCGAAACGGCCTTTGGATTGGCGTTCGCCGTGGGAGCCAGCCTCTTCGGGTTTATCTCAGATCGAGTCAACATTCGTTGGCTCTATCCAATTGTTTTATTGTTGTGGTCCGCAATGGGCTTCGCGACAGGACTCGTGGAGACTTATTTCGGACTGTTGTTATGTCGCATGTTTCTGGGACTGTTTGAAGCGGGGCACTGGCCCTGCGCCTTGAAGACAACTCAGCGGCTTCTGCCGCCGGATAAACGAACACTCGGAAATAGTGTGCTGCAGAGTGGTACTGCGATCGGTGCGATGGTAACGCCTTTGATTATTAAGGCTCTTGTCGATGACAATGTACGTGGCAGCTGGCGTCCGGCATTTCAAGTGGTGGCAGCAGTCGGAGTTTGCTGGATCGTGTTCTGGCTGCTGTCAATTCGGTCGCGTGATTTGATTTCTACTTCGGCCACGATCACGCCGCCAGAAGAGACTTCGAACGCATCCCTTGAGAAAATCCAACTCTCAGAGCTCGACACGGGCTCAGTGCGTAAAAATACCTTTCTCTCGCTCATATTTTCGCGTCGATTTCTCGTGCTGATCATCGTCGTAATCGCGATCAACTTGTGCTGGCACCAGTTCCGTGTCTGGATGATGAAATTCCTGGTCCAAGGACGAGGTTACTCACGGGACGGCTCGCTCGACGTGAATTTCTGGTTTAACGTCATGACTGATATTGGATGTCTGTCCGCCGGATTCACGACCGCAGCTTTATGCCGGGGCGGCTGGACAGTCCACGGCTCAAGAACGCTCGTGTTCGGCGTCTGTTCGTTGCTCGTGGCGTCGGGTGGACTGATTCCCTGGCTACCCGCGGGTCCGTGGTTGATTGCCGTTTTGATGGCTGTTGGAATTGGCTCACTAGGGCTGTTCCCCTGCTACTATGCTCTCAGCCAGGAGCTCTCCATCACGCATCAAGGTAAAGTCACGGGCATTCTGGGCACGATCGCGTGGGTGTTTCCCTCACTTTGGCATCGCGAGTTCGGTGCCTGGGTCGATCAAACGAAGTCCTATGACATTGGCATGTTTCTGGCCAGCCTGCTGCCGCTGGTGGCCTGGGCGGCAATGCTCTGTCTCTGGCCTCGGCATCCCGAACACGCAGAATAGACCGGGTGATTGAGCACATTTTACAAGCCCGCGGAGCACCCAAGTGCGTACGGTTCTGTCGCCACAGCGGATTTGTGGTGGCGTAGTACGACAAAAACAGCGCAGTTTCAAAACGTGCGTTTCGGGCTTGTATTGGCAAGTAAATTATCCGGGTTAAATCGTTCAAGCGACTGGTTGCGATACCATCGTTCTGAGCACACTCGCTCTCGAATGCGTTTGATCGCCCTCAGTATCGGTGACAGCCGAAGCCAGATCTGTTACATCTACAATACTCGATGTGTTGGTTTTTGAAGTGTCACGCTTTATACTGTTCGCGGCCAGTAAATGAGTCTTTTGCAGTATCAAATCCCGTGATCAAACGCCTCATTCTTGACCGTGTGCAGAATAACCAGTGACTGAATGATACTCTGTCTGAAGGACTGTTCATGTTACGTTTCCTGAAGTTGATTGTGGCTGCTGCGGTATTGGGTTTCTTTGGACAGGAAACGCGGGTCGAGGCTGCGGATCCAATCCGCATCGGGATCCTGGGCATCGACAATTTTGGCTCCGTGGCCTATACGGAATTCCTCAATCGTCCGCGCGCCGAAGGTGTCTTCGCCGGTGTCCGAGTCGTTGCCGCTTATCCGATCGGCAGCGACAATTATCCCGACAGCGCCAATCTGGCCGCGATGTGGAAGAAGCAACTGTTGGAGATGTATCAGAAGCCGGCAGATCCGAAAGATGCCGTGCCACCCATCGAAATGGTCGACTCGGTCGACGAATTGTTGAAACGCGTCGATGCGGTGATGATCTTCAGCATGGACGGCCGTTTGCATCTGCCGCAAGCCACGGCCGTGTTAAAGGCTCACAAGCCCTTATTCATCAGCCGCCCGCTCGCTTCATCCGCGGCTGATGCGGTGGCAATTCTGAAACTGGCTGAAGAAATGAAAACGCCCTGCTGGAGCAGCTCACAGCATCGCTACAGTGGGGGCTTCAGCGGCATGCGCAATCATCCGGAAGTGGGAAAGGTCATTGGGTGTGATGTCTATGGCGGTTACAGCGTGAAGGCGCCAGAAGCAGATAAATTCACGCAAGCCATCCACAGCCTCGAAACACTCGTGACGATCATGGGACCGGGAATCAAGCAGGTCTCGTGTACGTCCACTCCAACAACCGAATCGATCACCGCAGTCTGGAACGACGGGCGTGTTGGGACTTATCGCGGCATCAAGGAAGGGGCCGTCAAATACAGTGCCACGGTCTTCGGAGACAAGGGGGTTTCTACCGCAGGCATCTATGGTCATGGTGTCCCGGTGAACGGAGTTGTCCCTACTCACGACAAGTACGTCGGCTATGAAGGATTGGCCACGGAAATCGCCAAATTCTTTAAGAGTGGCCAGGTCCCGGTCACTGCCGCTGAGACGTTGGAAATCTTCGCGGTCATGCAGGCGGCTGAAGAAAGCAAAGCGAAAAACGGTGCGCCGGTTCCGCTGCCGGATTTGTGGAAAACCTCAGCCAAGTAAGCTGGTTTGCACTCAACGTACCGCCATCGCCCCGGTAGAGATGGGGCACGACGTTTGCTCCACATCGCTAACGAGAATTCTTTGAAAAGAGCTTAAAAAGAGAGTAGTGCAGAGGCCGTGGACCCACCGGGGCGAGCCCGGTGGCGGGTGTTCATTGAATCGTTTCGAATAGTCATGCCGCATTCTGGGGCGGCATCCGTTTCGAAAGTCGGAGGGATGGGGGATAAGTCTGAAAACTTGGACGGACGTGGGACGGCGATCCGACAGGAATTCGTTTGCGTTCTTACACTGAGTCATCAGATTTTTCCGCGGGTTTGCTCTTCTTGGGCTCAGGCTTTTTGGCCTTTGTCGCGGGTTCTGCCGATGCGGGGGACTTCCGTTTCGCTTGTGCTGCGTCACGTTCCTGCTGCATGTTGTCGCGATCGCTTTTGGGGGCCAGCTTCTGAACGAAATCCCAAGTGGCATCCGCATCGCCAGCACGGCTCGCACTGTCATAGGCCAGGACCAGTGAATATGCCAGACGCCACGACTTTTTCGTCGAGTGCTTCCACAAGTCTTCAAGAGTGTTCGTCGCTGCTGCGACATCTCGAATTGCTGGCGTTGTTGTGGTGGACTTCATTCGTGCATACCAATACTGGACGCAGGTTGCATCCGGTTTGATTTTTAAGGCCTTTTCGAAATTCATTTTTGCTTTGCCGACCGACTTTTCGTTCTCGCAGTTGGCTCGCCCCATCAGAAAGAAGACGACCCAATTCGTATTTTTCTCCTTGAGGACATATGTATTGGCCAATTGCAGATGATTCTCGGCTTTGCTCTTTCGATCCGACAGTTTGGCCGCAATCATGCCGCGCAGCGCTTCAGCCTGTGCCCAGGCCTTGGGGTAAAGCAACGTTTCTCGGAGTGCCGCGGCGCGCTCGACATGGTTCCAGGCCGCTTCGTAATCACCGAGCTCGTAACTGCACAATGCCGCCCAGCAGTATGCTTCCGGCCACAATCCGTCGATCAGCACCCAGTCGTCAATACTTTGTTTCAGACCTTCGTAATTTCCGTGAGCATATTTCTGTTGCGGTTGACGAATCTCCAACCATTGCTTGCGACAAATATTCAGGTCCAACCACAATTTCAGCAATCGGGTGTCGAGTGGTGCCAATTTCAGATTGCAGGCTTTGATCAGTTCCGCTCGAAACGCAATGTCTTTCTGGTTTGAAATGATCTGCCGATTGGTGATCCGAATCTGCGACTCCAGGTTTTCGATCTGATTCCGATTCGCCTGTGTGTTACTACCGTTATTGATCACCTCTTGAATTCGGCGAATCTCATTCTGTGCCTCTTGAATGCCTTGCTGGCCTTCGGCGTTGGTTTGATCGAGTTGGGCCACTTCGTCGAGCAAGAGAGTCCGGCGAATGGCGATCGGCTGACGTTCCTCGTCCACTTCAGTACGTTCCGCGAAGATTTCTTTTACGCGAGTTTCGAGGACTTCCAACTTCTTTTTGCCATCGCTGGTTTCATCCAATTCCGAGGTCGCGTCTTCGGCCAGCAGTTCCGGCTTGACTGCTCCGAAATCAATTTCCTCCAGAGGTTTAGCCGCTTCCGCGTCAGCCTTGCCACCCTTTGCGGTTTTTGTCCCCGGTTTCAGAGTTTTTTCGGGCTTCTTTTTGGCTGCAGCGCTCTGAGCAAGTGCCTGCGGGATTCCCATTGGCGACAGAATTGCGATGGCGAACAGAAGAGAGACGATCCGAAACATTGTCGCCGGCATTGGCAATCGCGGAGCGACGATTTCTCTAGTCGACATGTTGTTGAAACAGTTCCGCGCCGCAGTCAACACCTGAGAAAACGATTTCATGGCGAATCGCCTCCGAATGGCCCATCAGAGTGAGATGCACGAGATACGTGCGGACAGGGTCAATGGTCACCCATTCCGTCTGAATCACCTGTGCAGAAACAACGTACCGCATATCCTATCACTGTTTTCCGATCTCGAAAAGCGAAAATCGGGGTCTGCGGATGCGGGTTGTCGAATTCGAAACGTGGATTCTGAAGTTGTCCGGAAGAGGGCGGTTTGCACCAGTATCGCGATCTTTGATGAATTCGCGTGAATGAAAGCGTGCCAGCAATTCGCGGGAAACTTCGCGACTGCGACGACCAGCAATTTCACTCTTAAGAATTCAGACGCTCAAATGGGACATTTGGGGCCGATGCGAAGTGTATGTCTTATAAGTCACATCGGTCCCATTGCACACCAACTGCTTCTCAGGTCGCTCCGACGACGGTCGCCTTGAGAAACTCCAGGTTCATCCGGGAAATCATTTCCACAGAAATACCGGCCGGACAAGCCGCTTCGCATTCGCTGGTGTTCGTACAGGAACCGAAGCCTTCTTTGTCCATCTGCGCGACCATTTTCTGGACACGTTGAACTCGCTCAGCCTGGCCCTGTGGCAGAAGTGCAAATTGCGAGACTTTCGCACCGACAAAGAGAGTGGCCGATGCATTCTTGCAGGCCGCTACGCAGGCCCCACAACCAATGCAGACGGCGGCGTCCAGGGCTTTATCCGCGTTGACCTTCGGGACCGGCACCGAGTTCCCGTCGGGCGCATTGCCGACGTTGATCGAAACGAATCCCCCCACCGCCTGGATGCGATCGAAGGCCGTCCGATCAACCACCAGGTCGCGAATGACGGGGAAGGCCCGAGCGCGCCAGGGTTCGATCACGATGGTATCGTGGTTATGGAACCGCCGCATGTGCAGCTGGCAGGTCGTCGTTTTTGTTTCTGGACCGTGAGCCTGGCCGTTGATCATCAGACTGCACATGCCGCAAATGCCTTCACGGCAGTCGTGATCAAAGGCGACCGGTTCCTCGCCCAGCTGGATCAGTTGCTCGTTCAAAATGTCGAGCATCTCCAGAAAGGACATCTCGGTGGAAATGCCTTTGAGATGATAGGTCTTGAACGCGCCGCGTGTCTTGGGGCCGTCCTGCCGCCAGATCTTCAGGGTCAAATCGAGCATCGCGCTCATTCCCGGTAACTCCTCTTGGTGAGGTGGACTTCATCGAATGTCAACGGTTCTTTGTGCAGGACCGATGGCTTGTTGTCGCCCTGGAATTGCCAGGCCGCGACGTGACAGAAATTGGCGTCGTCGCGCAGGGCTTCGCCATCTTCCTGGAATTCTTCCCGGAAGTGACCACCACAGGATTCATTGCGCGTCAGCGCATCGGTCGCCAGCAATTCACCGAATTCCAGGAAATCGGCGACGCGTCCGGCATATTCCAGATTCTGATTCAACTCGTGATCGTGCCCCAGGACTTTGACGTTCGTCCAGAATTCGGCACGCAACTCGCGAATCTTGCCGATGGCCTTTTCCAGCCCGGCAGCGTTGCGCGACATTCCGCAATAGTCCCACATGGTGTGACCCAACTCGCGGTGAAAGCTGTCCGCTGACCGCCGGCCCTGGATTCCCAGCAGTTGTTTCGTCCGAAAACTCGCTTCTTCCACGGCGGCCTTAAACTCGCGGCTGTCCGTCGTGACGGGCGGCAACTTGCTGGTAGCCAGATGGTCGGCGACTGTGTAAGGCACCACAAAATAGCCGTCAGCCAGCCCCTGCATCAAGGCACTCGCTCCAAGACGATTGGCTCCGTGATCGGAGAAATTTGCTTCGCCCAACACGAACAATCCTTTGAGTGTACTTTGCAGATTATAGTCGACCCACAGACCACCCATGGTGTAGTGGATCGCGGGGTAGATCCGCATCGGCACCTGGTAGGGATCCTCGTCTGTAATCTTGTGGTACATGTGGAACAGGTTGCCGTATTTTTCTTCAATGGTCTTTTGCCCCAGGCGCTTGATGGCCTCGGCAAAATCAAGATAGACGGCCTTGCCTGATGTCCCCACGCCACGGCCAGCGTCGCACTGCTGTTTGGCATTGCGCGACGCGACGTCTCGCGGCACCATGTTACCGAAGCCTTTGTATTTATTTTCGAGGTAATAATCGCGATCGGCTTCTGGAATCGTGTTCGGTGCCCGCTTGTCGCCCGGCGTCTTCGGAACCCAGACCCGGCCATCGTTTCGTAAGCTTTCGCTCATCAGCGTCAGCTTGGATTGATGGTCTCCGGTGACGGGAATGCAGGTCGGGTGAATTTGAGTGAAACACGGATTCGCGAAATAGGCACCACGTCGATGTGCACGCCAGGCGGCGGTCACATTGCAGCCCTTGGCATTCGTCGACAGGTAGTATGCGTTGCCGTACCCGCCGGTGCACAACAAAACAGCGTGGCCCGCGAGCGATTCAATGGCACCGGTCACCAGATTTCGCATGACGATGCCGCGGCAGACTCCGTCGACCGTGACCACATCCAGCATTTCTCGGCGGGAGTGCAGCGTGACTTTGCCCAAGCCAACTTGCCGCATCAGACTCCCGTAGGCCCCCAGTAACAGTTGCTGTCCCGTCTGGCCACGCGCATAAAACGTGCGTGACACCTGGACGCCGCCAAACGTTCGGTTGGCAAGAGTTCCACCATATTCCCGGGCAAACGGCACGCCTTGCGCAACGCATTGATCAATGATCGAAGTGCTACATTGGGCCAGACGATAGACGTTCGCTTCACGACTCCGGAAATCGCCACCTTTCACCGTGTCGTAAAACAGGCGATGGATGCTATCACCGTCGTTCTGATAGTTCTTTGCCGCGTTGATACCGCCCTGAGCCGCGATACTGTGGGCTCGACGTGGCGAGTCGTGAATCGTGACTGCGTGCACGTTATAGCCTTGTTCGGCCAAACTGGCGGCGGCAGAAGCACCCGCCAGGCCGGTTCCCACGACAATAATCGTGAACTTGCGTTTGTTGGTCGGAGCAATCAGTTTCAGATCGAACTTGTGCTTGTCCCACATTTCCGCGACTGGACCACTAGGGACTCGCGAAACAAGGTCGCTGCTGCCGGTCTGTTCCGCATTGAGACTCATAACTGACATCCTTATGGGCAGCGGACTTTCGCCCGAATTCTCTGGTGAGCTGCGTGTGATTCTGGCGAGCGAGGCGTATTTTTAACCTCGGAACGATCTCGGATTCGTTTGCCGCCAGAGAGGAAGGAACCAGGGACTGACATCCCCAGATCACCATGTTTTCAATCAATGCCCTGCGAAGTAGTACCAGAAAGGCATGCTGGCAAAACCCAAGCCGATCGCAATTCCGAACAGGATGCTCAGCTTGCTCAGAAATGGCGTGTATTTGGGATGGTTCAGCCCCAGCGATTTGAATGCGCTCTGGAATCCATGCGACACATGGAATCCTAAAACCAGGCTTCCCAGCAGATACACCGGGGCGCTGATTGGATCATGCAGCACGTGCAATGCGTGCGCGGCTGGATCCAGTGTCGAGTCATATTTCAGTCGGAGATTCAGATGGGCAAACCGCATGTCGCTCAGGTGCAGCAAGGTAAAACCCAAGACGAGAACGCCGGTTAAGAACATATAATTATGGGCGTGGACGAAAGTGCCACCCGACAACTTGGAGTGTTTGCCGTAATAGCCAATCGGTCGCGCGGCGGTGTTCGCGCTGGCCGTTGTGAATGACAGAAGAATGTGCAGCACGAACAGGACTAACAAGCCCGCTTCCGCGACGGGTAGCAGCTCGTTTTCGTGCAGCATTTTCGCATAACGGTTGTAATGCTCAGTACCTTGAAATATCAGCAAGTTACCGGCCAAATGGGCGACGAGGAATCCGCACAACAACAGCCCGGTAGCACCCATCACGAGTTTTTGCCCGATGGTGGTCGAAATCGCACGAACCAACCAGTTTCTCAAGAGGGTTTGTCTCACCCAGTTCAAGTTTGGCTCCTTTGCAAGACAAATTGGCGCCGTCGCGTGAATCCTCGCCGCACGGTCAGGAGCGTCAAGAATTCCAGACATTTCAGCAAGACACTTCGGTCTCCAACAAGGTTGGATTTGAATTCCGAAAGGTCCCACGGAATGTCACTCGATGTCGCACTCAATTTCTACAGTAGCAAATGGCTCGGCAGAATAAAAGCAATCGGAATTTGTTCTGGTGTGAATTCATCGATAACCCTTGTTGTTACCTGAATTTAGTCCTAGAATCGGCACCGATCCCCACTCTTTGGTTCAGGATTGCCGCGCCGCCTCAGGCTGATCGCGAATCTTGCCTCAAGGGAGAAAAATCCTTCAGTTGAAAGCTTTCGGCACTATGCGTCGGTGTATTAACGAATTGTCCGACGGTGACGTCATCGATGACGTCTATTTGCTGGCCGATAAACAGGTCCGAGCCAATCGCAATGCCGCGCTGTACCTGTTGGTCGAGCTCCGCGACCGCACTGGGACAATCAGCGGCAGAATGTGGAACGTCACCGACGAATCTCAAGCCCACTTACAACCGGGCGGCCTGGTTCAGGTAAAGGGTAAGACCCAACTGTATCAGGGCACCCTGCAGGTCATTGTGACCCATATCTATCACGTTCCACACGATGGTTTCGATATGGCGGAATTCCTCCCCAAGTCCAGCCGAGACGTCTCAAAGCTGGCTGGACGATTGCGGGAACTGCTGATGACGATTGAAGATCCGCCGTTACGGGCACTCATGGAGTGCTTCCTGATCGACGATCAGCTGATGCAGAATTTCGAGCTGGCGCCGGCTGGAACGAAAGCCCATCACGCGTACCAGGGCGGGCTGATTGAGCACGTAGTCAACATGCTGGAAGTCGCCCAGCGAATTGCCGATCTGTATCCTGACGTCAATCGGGAACTGCTGCTGGCGGGTATTTTCCTGCACGACTTGGGCAAAGTCCGGGAATTGAGTTACGAAAATGGATTCGGATACACGGATGAAGGACAGCTGATCGGGCACATGATCATTGCGATCGAAATGCTGAGTGAGAAAATTCGGGATTCCGTCGAATTGACTCGTGAACCGTTCCCGGAAGAGACCGCGCTACGTTTGAAGCATTTGATCGCCAGCCACCATGGCACCTACGAATTCGGCAGTTCAAAGCTTCCGATGACTCCTGAAGCGATCGCGCTGCACTATATTGATAATCTCGACGCCAAGATCCACGAATTCACGCGGGACATTAATAATGACCCGAACCCGCAGTCGACGTGGACTCCCTTTAATGCCAGGCTGGAGCGTAAGCTGTTCAAGGGCAAGAAGCCCAACGGCGATTAGTAGGACAGGTTTTCAACCTGTCAGTCAGTCGCACTGGCAGGTTTGACAATTGGGGCGAGATGAATGTCGTAGCCAATCTCGTAAGAGTTTGGGGCAGTCGGCTCCGTTCCTGGTCCGATGCCCCAAGGTTTGGCAACTTTGGCTACGTGGAAATCATTGGCCCCCAACAGGTATTGACGGACCTCGCTTCGGGATGTCCATTTTGGCCCCAGGCGGTGGCGTTCGCGACAAAAATGCCGCGCCTTTTGATGCCAGCTGCGCGCTGGCTTGTTCCATCGCCTTCTGGACGGTCGGATTGACACTGAGCGTCAATAGCATCAGCGGATCTTCCTGGCTGAAGTCGAGAATTGGCGGCGGTGGCGCATGCGCGTTCGAAGCGATATTGAATTCTTCACGGCGCCCGTCGGGCCAGTGCAGCCTGACGTGCATTCCAATTGTGCAGGTGACTCCTGGCAGGGCATCAACCCCGACCCCGACCGCGCGTCTCACGGCTGGCTGTTGATCCTCAATGTCAGACACGATGGCCGCGGCGAGTAATCCCGCGCCAATTCCGCCGATGATTCCACCGAAACCGCCGCCGTCGGCAACCGTCATACCGACACCTACACCGACCGCGGGAGCTGCCGAGGGCGGAAGATAACTGGGGGGTGGACGAGGGGGAGCGGGAGGCGGGTCGCCATTCTTCTTCGCGAGTTTACAGGCCTTGCGATACTCAGCCAGGGCGCGGTTATAGCGGTGGTTCATCCGCTGTTGTTCAGCCATGCGCTCGCCATCTGACATCTGCCGCTGTCGTTCGTACTCCACTTCCATGATGGAACTGCGATTCACAACGACACGAAAGCTCCGCAATTCGACTTCCGCCCAGGTCGGGGGGAGTGTCAGCTCGGAAAGTGTTACGGCCAGCGATTTTTTCAGCAGTTCAATGGGACCCGGTTCGAAATTATCGACTGTCAGAACATCGATCGCATTCGCGAAATCCACGAGTTCGACTGATCCCGCGTGAAACGTCAGTTCTGATTTTGGACGTTTGTCATCAATACTGACGGCCACCGGAGTTGTTGGTTCGGGAATATCCGCTTCATGCAAGCGGTAGATTGGCCCCATCGATGGTGCCGCGGTCTGGCAACCCCCGAGCAGTATCAGAACGCAGGCCTGCAGGAATCGCCAAGCCCACCATTTCGGCACACAACGAGCGCGCATAGTCGACCTTGCGAGAGGAGCGTGAAGTAGAGTGGAGTGGAAAGGCGAGCGATTCAACCGTCTGGACTGGCGGCGGTGAAGAACGGGCAGAGCTGGGATTATGCATAGAATCCGGAGCGCGGCAAGAGGAATTTCAACCTGAACTTCAAGACATACCGGCGTTTGTGTCCAAATTCATCCTTGCCGTCCGTTTCGACGATGACCTATAATAAAAGGTAAGAAGATATTGATGTGTTGTTGATTTTGTAACTTTGCCGGACCCAACCGCATTTATAGGGTGAGGGATCCGTTCCGGTATTTGTGCGCTACAAATGGGCCGTCTGATGCTTGCCAGGAAAACTCCATCGCTGCCGATAGTCTTGTTGCTGGTCGGAATGCTTTCGACTTGCGCAAATAATGTTTGCGCTGGTGGTCTAGAGGTCTTTCCTCAAACCATTGAGCTGCATGACGTCTATGCGCGTCGTCAACTGATCGTGACTCGCGATCAGGCGGATGTCACACGGCAGGTTGTGTTTACGTCGACAAATTCAGCAATCGCAAAAGTTGATCTGCGCGGTTTCGTCACTCCGCTTGCAGTTGGCTCAACCGAGCTGGTCATCACGCACCAAGGTCTTGAAACCCGCATTCCCGTCAAAGTCAGTGCGATCGATCACGATCGTCCGATCGATTTTTCAAACGAAATCGTGCCCTTGATGAGTCGCTTTGGGTGCAATGCGGGCGGGTGTCATGGCAAAGCCAGCGGTCAAAACGGATTTAAATTGTCTTTGTTCGGATTTGACACCAACTTCGATTATCAAGCGTTAGCGTTGGAAGGGCGTGGCCGCAGGGTTTTCGCCTCCTCCGCGGAACAAAGCCTGTTATTGCGAAAAGCGGCGGGTCAGGTGCCTCATGGTGGCGGACGCCGAATTGAGCCGGGGACTGAACCGTATCGATTGATTCAACATTGGATCGAACAAGGCTTGCCTCGATCGGCGGAAAAGGCGTTGAAGCTGACCGGAATCAAGGTCTATCCGCCAGAACGCCTGATGCGGACTGGCGCTGAGCAGCAACTGGCAGTCCTGGCCACTTTTAGCGATGGATCTCAGCGCGATATTACGGCGGAAACGCAGTTTGCAAGTAATCTCGATCCGGTTGCTTCCGTTTCTGAGCAAGGCTTTGTGCAGTGCAATTCTCAGACGGGCGAAGCCACGATCATGGCCCGTTACATGGGCCAAGTCGGTGTTTTCCGCGCACTTGTCCCAGCCGGCGCGCCTCTGAAAGAGATCGCAGGTTTCGCACCCCAAAATTATATCGATGAGCTTGTTGCGGCAAAATGGAAGAAACTGGGTTTGCATCCCTCACCCCAGTGCGACGACGCCACGTTCTTACGTCGCGTGACCGTTGATCTTTGCGGCCGACTTCCAACGCCTGATGAAATTCGTGCTTTCGCAGCAGAAAGTGCTTCTGACAAACGCAACAAGGTCGTCGATAAATTGCTGGAATCTCCTGATTATCCGGCATTTTTCGCAATGCGCTGGGGTGCGATTTTACGGAATTCGAACCTCGCCGGGTCGACGCAGGCCGCATATGCCTTTCACAACTGGATCAAGGACCTGATTGCCAGAAATCGTCCCTATGACGAATTGGTTCGCGGTGTGATCGCAGCGGCCGGTGAATGGCAGGATGCTCCAGCGATCAACTGGTATTGGCAGATGCGAGACGATCAGCTGCATCAGGTGACGGCTGACACGGCACAGGTCTTTCTGGGAATTCGATTGCAATGTGCCCGTTGTCATCACCATCCCTACGAACGCTGGGGGCAGGAAGACTATTACGGACTGTCTGGCTTTTTTACGCGATTGGGCCGGAAGAGCTTTGGTGAGCCGCCGCCGTATTTCTCGTCACCTCGAGTGACGCTTGGCGATCAGAATCCGTTAACGGGTCGATCTCCCGATCCAAAATATCTGGGCGGTGATTCCCCGAAATTTACGGCGGAGCAAGATCCCCGGCACGCGTTGGTCGACTGGATGGTCAAACCGGAAAACCCCTTCTTCTCCAAAGTGCTGGTGAATCGTCTATGGGGCCAT
>JAQGHT010000733.1 GCA_028291565.1 Planctomycetaceae bacterium
GTTGCTGGACTCATGAATTGAAAACTCCAAATGAAGGTAGGGAAGGGCTCAAACGCCTTCGGTCTCAGTTGCCTGTAAAGAGAGCTGGTCCTGATAAAATTCGGATGTGAGTTGTTCGTTCGTGGTCTGTCCCAATGCACGTTCGATGAATTGACTGCCTGTGCGACAGGTTGCACTGTCGAATCCCTTGGTCTGGACTTGGGATTGCCCAGATGGGCTGACGATAATCTCGATCCACGGCATGATTAAGCTCCGACTTGAATGGTGACTTTGATGGAGCCATCGGCGAGCGGTTGCTCGATGGCGGAATGACCAAGACGACGTGCTTCGATTTTGGCTTTTTCAACCGCATAAATTTGGAGGAAATGATCGAGATGTTGCCGCTCGCCCCAGCGACCACCGTAATTGTCGAAACAGAGCTGCCCCTGTTCGACGTCACAGATGACTGGATAGGTCCACTCAGGCAGATGCACCTTCCAGCCCGTTGCGTTCGCGTTGAACAGTGCGACGGTCGCGAATTCCGGCTCAGGCAGCTGCAACCGCAGGCAGGCACTCGAAATGGCTGCGGGATCTCGGACTTGTGTTTGAATTGTGACAATGTGTGACATGATTATAGTTTCCCTTATTGTGGACATGCGTGCAGTTTGTGAACTTCAAGAATCGGTGACCGCTTTTCGGCAGGATGGCGTCACTTTAGTGTCGAGCCAACGAAATCTTGGTACGTTGTTTGAGTCTGACGTCTCCACTTTCGAATGATTTCTTGGGCAATGAGTTTAATGAGCTGCTTCACCGTTGGATTCAAGTTTGGCTCACTTCTGGGATCTGTTTCGGTGCCTGATTGCAGTACTTCGCTCGCCATTTGATGATTCCAAAGAAATGAAACAGCCACGTCGAGTATTACTCAGCGTGGCTGAAGGTTATGTTTAAGTAAGTCAAATCACTAAAAACTACGCGGCGGCTTCATCTTCATCGGCGATGGGACGGAATCGTGGATGGAGATGACGGCGCAATTTGCTGTAATCTTCCGGCGGTGCAGTCAGCAGCTGGTAGGGATCATCGATTTTCCTCAAATCCATCTCCTTTTGGAGTTTGATAGCTTGCGTCACAACTGGGAGTGTTACCCCAAGCCGTGGTGCAATGACTTTGTTCGTCAATCCCTCGGCTTTCATCTTCTTGACATCTTCTCGAATTGAGACTTGTTGAATTGGATCAAACAAATCAATTTCCAGGGGAACATGCCAAGGATGCCCCACACTTGCAATTGGTCCCAAAATGGCGTCAATTGCTGCAAAATTCAAGGTGAATTTCGCTCGCAATACCGGACTCCCTCCGTGGATTGATCGAAAGGGAAAGACTGTAATTGTTGGAATCAATTGATGTACCAATCGCATGGCTGCCGGATCGTCACCGAGCACGGCCGACAATGCCTCGCAGACTTTACTCCGAACATCGTCTGCGGAAGGGACATCGACAATCTTGGCGGGTTGCCTGGCGATCTCTTGTTGTTCATCGAAAATCTCATTTCGCCGTCCTTCGAGATTTTGCATTTCCGCCATCAACGCTGCGGATGCTCCGAATTCTTTGATGGCATTCATAAGACGTTCGATCTGGTTGCTCAATTTCTGAGTCTCGGCACTCAGAGTTTTCGATTTCTGGTTCCGGGACTCAGCCTGCAACTCCGCTTCTTCCCGGGCCGCTGCCAAGAGTTCAGAATCGAATTCAGGCAACAACTTTAGTTGTTCCGCGATTGCGTCGGACAACTTCTGCTTCGCTTTCGGTCCGTCAACCGAAATTCCCATCCAACATCGATACCCCCTAGCATTTGAACAGATCAGATGGTCTGATTGTCCATGAGCACCATACTCCATCGTCCCACCACAAACCCCACAGGTCAAATGTTGTCCGGGCCACCGAGTCCGTTTCTTCGGAATGCCCACTCGTGAATCTTTACCATTCAACAATTTCCTGCGAAAGTGGGCGTTTCGCTTGGTCAGCAATTCAATGATCCGGTCGTAGCGCGCGGGTTCGATAAATGCCAAATGTGGGCAATTACGCTCAAGCAAGTCTTCTTCAGCTGCTTTCACCTGCTTATGCCGACCAGTTTTGTTGACCCGAATTGATTTCCGCTTGTTTCGCTGGCGAATTCCTTTCAGGATCGGATTGCGAGACATTCTCGCCACTGTGGAACAGGTCCATTTCCCGCCTCGTCCATATTTTCCCTGCGGAATTTGATTGAAATTCAGCCAGTCCGCTACTTCTGAGTAGGAACCACCAGACTCAAGAATTTCAAACCACTTCGAATAAACGGCCTCTGCATCGGGATCCTTCCGCACCTCTGCATCACTTTTAGCTCCCGGTGGTTTGATATAGCCGTACTGAAACGTTTGAATTGCACCCCCTTTCGTGAAATTGTCCCGCAGTTGACGACGGATTCGCTTGGAAGTGTCAGCGTTATAGGCTTCATGGCGCATTGCGGCAAAGAATCCATGGAGTTTCCAATCTGGCTGACCAGTATCCAGGTGATCGTTGATTGCGACCACTCGGGTTTCATAGTCTTGACAGGATTCGCAAAAAATCAAAGCATGCAGCCGTCGATAGATTCGGCCAAGATCTTCTGCGATCACCAAGTCATAGCCACAAGTCGCCGCTTCGGTCTCGATTTGAAGTGCTTCTGCGCGATCCAGAATTTCGCCGGACCCGCGACTAGCGATAATCTTGATCTCGATTTCGCCGTCGTAACGATCGGAGATCCAATTCCGTAGAAGAGCCTCTTGCCCATCCAGGCTTTCAAGCTTTTGGTTTTCTGTCGAAATTCGACAGACGCCCAAAACTTTGAGCTTTCGTCCGTTCTTCGGAGTCAGCTCCGAAGAAAGTCGTATCTTCGCCATGCTTAGCCCTCCTCGCGAAGGGTGAACGATGGCTGAGTCAGCCTGCGAACGCCCAATCGGACGTTTTGTTGGACGACGCGGGCATAATTGATCCAACAATTATGCATTTTGCAATGCAATGCAATCATTAGCAATCTCCTTGACCGGTTCTCTAGAAAGCCGATCAGGAGGCAGATGGATCGCAGGTTGGTTCGTCCCCTCAGCGGATTAACTCTGCTTGAGCGAAAAACGTATCTGCCGAGAATGATTGCACTTGCGCGATGGCAAGATGAAATAAACTCGT
>JAQGHT010000745.1 GCA_028291565.1 Planctomycetaceae bacterium
CCAGCTTCAATAAGCTGCTCCAGTTAGTGCAAACCTATCTGAACAGTACGACGGGTTCGGGACTGGAGATTCCGCCCTGGCTTCGAGAACTGGAAGATGAGATTGCCGCGTTTGATCATCACGGAGATCCCCCCGAAGACAACAACGATTTTCGTCTGACGGTCCCGCTGGTGCCGATTCCGCTGGAAGAATTGGATCGGCAGTTCGAGATCTGGGAAACACCATTGAAGAAGCCGCGGAAGAAAAAGGGGCAATAAAGTTCCACGGTCGTCTGGACCCCGTTCCCATGTTCTGCATGGGAACACAAGCGTGCGAAGCTCTGCTTCAAGAGACTTCACATCGCGACCGACCCCTTTCACTGCAATAACAGAGGCGCGACGTACTCCGAAACGAACACGCGGTTGACGCAGCCGAAATGTCCGCCGAGATTGAATGCACCGGCCATCTCACGCGAATAGCCCACTTCGTGGAGTTGCCGCTGATAGAGTTCTCGGTCGGGAGCACTCAGGTCCAGTGGCTCCTGGAAACCCAACAGCCCGGCTGAAACTTGATGGCGGCCGTCCAAAGTGCCCAACGCCAGGGTTCCCAGGCACAGAAAAAACTGGTCGCCCCGCGACGAGAAATTCCACATCCCACGTTCCGTCTTTTGCAGTGCGGTACTCAATGGATACTGGCGAGATATCGCCGCGGCAAGCAGAATTGCACCTGTGACTGTGCGGCCGGCTGGAAGCTTCTCCAGGGTTAAAATGGTCATCGCTCCGCCACCCGAGTGACCGATCAGATAGACCGGACGACCTGGGAATTCATCCTGATATGCCACAATTCGTGCGGCAATTCGTTCTGCTTGTCTCTGATTGCGTTTCCATCCACGCAAGTGATACGGAAATAACAAAACGCACGTGGTCGTCCAATCGTCAATTTCAATCGCACCCGGCCAACCGCTATCGGCCAGGCCCCAAACGACGGAGTGATTCAAAAAGCTCTGTGATTCAATGCCTGGCAAGACAATGGCCAATCCGTTGGCGTAACGCTCCGCCGCACGGAATTTTCGGAGTAACGGACCGCAAAACCGGCCGACCCAGGCCACGGGCGAACTGAGAGTGCAAAGCAAACCTCGATACCAACGACCAGTTCTCTCGCTTAACAAAATGTGTTCACTCAGTTTTCAGTTCAGCGATGTAGTCACGATACTGCCGGTCCAAATCCGTTAACGGTACGCCCGTGAGATCCGCCAGGTTGGGCGGATTATTCCGAACGCGGTCGATCTTGCTGTAGATTCCAGCCAGATAAGCGATGAACTCATCGCGGTAGAGACCGTTTTCGTAGTGCATGAAGAAATGAGCCAGTCCGGCCCCCTGGCTATAGTTCTTTTCAATGTTCGGATCGTTCTGGAATGCTGCCGCTCCCAGGCGGTTCAGATTTTGTAGCGAGACGAAATAGTTGTCTGTTTGAAGCCGATACTTGGCATTCTGAAACCGGATGTATTTCGGATCACCCAGCGAAAAATTCTCACCCTGCTTCTGAAATGATTCCATGTAACAGGCAATGCCCTCGATGGCCCAGAAGTCCGAGTTGACTCCCACTTGCTTGTTCCGAGTCACATTGTATGCCTCGGTAAACAACTGATGCGTGGCCTCGTGAAACATCGTCGACAGTTGCTCTTCTTGAGTGGCTTCGGAATTGTGGTAGAAGTGGGCGATGCCCTTGCTGGCACTCAATTCCGCCGACAAATACATACCCGAAGTCTGGCCGATATTCCGGAGTTGAGTTTTCTGCAAATGCAAGACGTATTCGTCCTTGGTCCGGTAGTAATGCACAACGAACGGCTCGGAAGCTGTGGTGGCTGCAACTTTGCCCACAAACAGGTTTTTCAGCTCGGCGCGCGATGAGACGAATCCTGCGAAGGTCTGGAAGAAAATGCGATAGAAGTCTTCCAGATGTTTACCCAATTCCACGCCCATCTCCAGACTGTGGTTGGTATAGATCTTGTAGTGATCCGTTCGCACCTCCCATGCGTTCTTGAAATCTCGTCGTATCTCCGCTTCTCTCTGAACCGACATCCACTGCCTGTTGAAGTAGCGCTCACCGTTGTTGTAGCGCTCAACCTGATCACCCTTTAGCCAGCCAAACTGATCGGTCCATTTGTACTTTTGTGTCAGCATGCGATCGGTATAGAAGGTAACCCATTCATTGCCGTGCTGGACATAACCGAGCAGGCGGCGAGCCGCCTTGTGATCGGGATCGTGTCGAGCCGTTTCGCGAACCAGGTCGTATGCCAGGCTGATCGCTCCGGCATCAATGGCCTTGCTGGCGTTGGAAAACAGCTTGATGGCATATTCGCTTTGGGCGGCGCGGAGTTGTATGCGCCACGCCCGTTCCATTTCGGGTAAATTACGGGCGACATCGAGTTGCACTTGGCGCGGCAGATTTTCCCCTTGCACGACATTCGATGCGAGTGGCCGGGCGAGTTTGCGGATTTCCTCGGCTTCCAAATTGAGTTTGTTTTTCTCGCAGAACTGAGCAATCTTCGTGATCTCGTTCGCAAATTCCTTCTGCATCTGCTCCAGGGACTTTTCGAACTGGTCGCGTTTTTCTTGGGCCTTGTTCGGAACCTTGGTTTTTGCTGCGGGCAGATGCAGCGCAAAGCACAGCACAATGCACATCGAGAAGAAGATTCTCAGGCACTTGGTTCGCGACAACGCTTGATCAGAGGTAAGGTTGGCCAGGAACATTTGCAACGAATGCCTCAAAGTATGCTGCAGACCTCGCGCGGATGAAACTGTCACATTCCGAACGGTGTTTACGTATTGCAGAAGTGGCCAGCCACTCCTGCGAGAAGAATAACGCTCGTTCGCGAATCGTATCGCAAATTCATTTTAGATCACTCGATCAAATGCGGAAAGACAGGATTTGTCATCCAAGGTCTGCAGAGCACTGCAAGTGAAGCGTGCCAAGACTCGTGATTTGTCAAATCAAATTGGGTTTGGGCTTGAACCGCGGCAGTGAAAAACAAGGGTTAGAATCCATCCCCGCGTTAAATTGACGCCAAACTCAGCAAGATTCCCCAACGAGAAGCATGACTTTGTTTCGCAACGCTGAGGTAATCGATTACGATTATAAGCACGATTACGATTGCGAAAGGGAATTCGGACGGTAACGAAAAATGCGCCAC
>JAQGHT010000781.1 GCA_028291565.1 Planctomycetaceae bacterium
ATCTGGTTCTTGATTTTTACCGGTCATCGGGACGGCCAGCAGAATCACGCCTTCTGGCCCTGTGTTCAGCAGGCTGGGATCCCCGGCGATCGACTGGATCGGAAAGGTTTGTAATGGATAAGTGGAATTGGGTTCCACTGTAAAGCTCTGGACGAGTTGAATACTAAAATCCGCCCGAACAAGAATTATCGAGACCCACAACCCCACATCGTTGTCGTTACGAACCCGACAGCCAAGGATCTCGTCTGGTCGCAGCGTCGCTTCGTGGAAAGGTTCTCCTTCCTGGTCTGTGGCGTTCTTCAGCCGCACCAGGTCCAGATGCAGGCCCGGGCTGCTCGGATCAGGGCTCGAGTTGAGTGCGCTGGCGATTCGCCACAAATTTTGCCAGTGAAAAACCTTCGGCAGATCTTTCCGCAAGACTTCTGCCAGTTTCGAACTCTGAGTTGGGGAATACCTGCCAAATACTCGGGGAAAGTTCAATCGTGGCGCGACCAGCGATTTGAGTTCGTCTTCCTTAACTCCTTGTTCAGCAATGACGACCGTGTCCAGAAGGTAGACCATTGGTTCAGATTCGGTCATGCCGAATGTCTGTTTCGCCTCGGCGGGAGTCACGATCCGTAGGCTCCAGTCGGCCATTGATCCTGGTGTCGGGTTCACCATCTGTGCCACAACTGGTCCAAGCGACTTCAGGGCCTGATCGAGATTTTGTTTCAGCTTCGCGATTTCCGAATTCGTTGAATCAGAAGCTTCGCAGGCGAGTCTGATCCGCAGATCACCGAGTTCTCGCCGTATCATGACACCCGATGCGGTTTCGGGAAACTCGGCGGCGGTTGTTGCTGCGTGTCCTTCATAGACGCAGGGCGAGACGATGGACGTGAAGAGTTCGAGTCCTTGTGTTTCCACTCTCACATAGCCCAGGCTGTCATGCTTGGACTTGGGGTCGGCAATTCCCGTTCGGACCGCCAAAATGGTTCCGGCGGTGATGCCGTGTAGTTCTCCACCGGCCAGTTGTAGGCTGCCGTCCGCGGTTCGACAAATCGTGAATTCACCCTGCCTGGCGGACGATATCGATGAGAACAGTTCGCGATCCAGTTCGCCTTCGAATTTCGGGGTCGGGCCGCGCGCACCGAGTCTATCACGGAATCTGGCCGCGACGCGTTGCGATAATTGGCGGTATGTGCCTCGGAAATGTTGCTGGTTCACGCATTCGGCCAGACTGTAGCTCAACATTCCAAATCTGTTTTTGTCCAACGGTTCCGCTCCTTTGGGGCAGTAGAGCGATACGCCTTCTTCCCAGTATTGGGCGCCAAAGAAGGCCGTGAGCCGGCCGTCGGTCGGGACAGTGGGCGAAACAGGTGAACGCAGTGTGACTAAATGCCGGACATCAAATTGAGAGTCGTCCGACTTGGATTCAGGTCGTTTGCGATGTCGTTCAGCGGCCTCGTGAATCGCCCGGACCGGCACGCCCAGATGCTGTGGTTCGACTCCACGAGTTTCTGGGTTGATGAGATCGTGACTCATTGCGCCCGCGTGACAACAATCAAAAACAAACCAGACGTGTGCGCCCTTCATTCGTAACCGATGTGACCATTCGCCAAACTGGTCGTGGCGGATAAAGTTGTCCTCGGTCGCGCCCGTCCAGGCCTTGACATCTTCGGGCAGAAACACGGCGATCATACCATCCGGGCCCAGGACATCGAGATTCGATGGTTGTTCAAGGGCCGGAAGACGCGATCCATGTCCATCAACTAAGATGAACATTTGGGTTCCAGGTCGCGCGATGTCGATCAGACGTTCAAACGCTGCGATAATATTAGCGCGCGTCGCTGCGCCTTTGGGATTACTGCGTGTGTTGGCACCGTCACTGGGATCGGAGAGGATCGTGATGTCCTGGGGGCTGAATTCAAAACGTTCGGTCAGCAATTTCGCCCAAAGTGCGACGTCGTTGGCTGGTCCCGCGGATGAGAGATACGGGAACTTTGAATACTTACTGCAACCGATCAAGAGTGCGACTTTCTCAGCCGGTGCTGCATTTTTCTCCGCGACAGAAGACGTATTACTCGGTCCTTCGCAAGTGGTTTTCAGCACTGCGGAATGATCAGGGGACTTCAATGCTGGGGGAATCTCGCCAGCGACTCCATTTCCGAGTTTGCTTTGAACAAGTGATACAGCCGCGACCAGAAGGACTATCAGCGAAAGCAAAGTCATTCGCATGCAGGTTCCTTCCAATGCAGGCCGGTCACTCGAACGCCCACGTCGTTCGGTGACCCATGATCGTAACGCCCTGAGAATCTGGGCGAGCAGTGGGTGTAAACCCACTGGTTTTTCGGTGTTTTTGTTATAGCGATTTCACTTTGAATCTGCTGGTGCCACTGCTTTTGGATTGAACTCAATCCTCAAGCAGTGCGACCTAGAGCTTGTGTTTGCACTGCTTCCGTCGAATACAACGGCAAGCAGTGGCACGATACTCCGATCACAAACCGGAAGACGCAAGGTTGAACGGCTATCGCCTCCAAGTGATTTGCGGACGCTTAATTCCACGTCGCCAAGATTGCGAAAACTGGAGCGCCGGGCCAATCAAGGAGCGAACTGCGCCAATCTCTGGCGAGATTGGCTACAGAAATTGCTTGATTGGGGTGCGTGCGCCGCAGTGTGTGGTGCCGCCGAGTGACCCGGCTCGCGGCGCCTTTCATCCACAACACCGATCAGTCGCCGTGCAGACGCCACGTGAAATGTTCGGCTTTGGGAGAGAAGTGGTCAAATGCTTCCCATTCAATTTCCTCACCGTTTCGGAATGCGTGGGCACTCAGATGAATCGAATTCTGAAAATGATAGTGCTCGTGGAGGTGGAATGTCCTTTGGCTGTGTGGTGCGACTTCGCCGTGATGGACCCCGTGAACATGGATATGCACAAACATTCCCGTGAAATTCACGACAGTCAGAGTGTGCAGACCCTTTTTCTCAATGCCATCCAGCTGTGCTTTCTTTCTCGCGTCGTGATCGCTTTCCGCTTTCTTAGCCAGTTCGGGGAGTTCGCCGGCTCCTTCCTTTCCAGCCAAGATCGCGCTGACCGCCAATAATTCCGTATGACGATGGCGCATCTTCACCAGCCCAATGGCTTCTTTCGTCAGGGCATCTGCGGTCAATTTGGCTTTCTTGCCGGAAATCTTTTCCATCGCATCCAACTCGACGGCAAGCAATGCGAGTGTAACCGGATCGGGCGCTTTTCTCGCCGCGCCGATTCGCTGGCCCAAAGTCGCCACATTGGGTAGCGACAGTTGCAGTGACTTGCCAATATCAGTGGGCGTAATCTCAGCCACTCGCGCCTTCGATTCCGCAGAGGCCGGGCTGACTTTTGGCGGTTCCGCAGCCTTAGTATCAGCGGCCTGAGCCGTCACTGACATCGCCACCAGAGTGGCCGACAACGTCATCAAGCTGAATATGCTTTGACGTAACATCATGCTTCTCCTTGTCATGTGCCTTGCGTTCCAAAAATGAGGTCGATGCCGACTGAACGCGCGGCGTCATCGACGTGGAGTACCCCGAATATGCCCGATGTGCGACATGTGCTTTGTTGAGCATGAATTGTTGCGTGCCCGCCGAATACTTCGAATGCTGCAAGTCTGGTCGATTGTACTTGGTGGCATTCTGGATGCAAGCACGAACAAGAACGAAAGGCGGGATCGCAAGAGATGGGCCTATGTTCCATTAATTTTCGAATTTAAATGGCAAATCAGGTAAGACGGGTACGGTAGGGTCCGGGTTTCGCTCGCCAGGTTGTTTGTCAGCCCCTCAGTTTAATCGACATAGATAAACTCATTGCTGGCTAAGAGCGCGCGGGACAGGGCGGCCCAGGCTTGTTGCTCGGCCTGGTCGGACGGGGTCTTCAGTTCGGCCAGCTTTTCGCGATATTGCTTTAAAAAAGTGGCCGATTCCTGTTGTTCGTCAGGAGTCGGCAATCGATTCCAGGCAATCTGGTAAGCGGCCGAGATACGCGCCGGGTCATCCGTCGACAACGAGATCACACGTGCTGCGAAGTTTGCCGCTTGAGCATGGGCGAGCGGATCGTTCATCATGAACAAGGCCTGCAGCGGAGTGGTACTCGGGAGTCGAACGCTGGTACTGGAACTCGGATCGGCACCATCAAACAGCGCCAGGAACGAATTCTTCTTCAACCGTTGTTGCATGAGATAAACACTGCGACGGCGCGTCTCATAGACTGCGACAAAGGGATTGTGCTGCGTCCAGCCCCAGGTGTGCTGCGGTGGGAACGGGTGTTCGCCGGCGGGTGACTCGTCCAATCCGCCGCCCACGAAAAGCAACGTGTCCCGCAGCGACTCGGCATCCAGACGGTAGCGGTTGAATTTCCAAAACAGATCGTTGTGGGGATCGAGCTGGATGTTGCGCAGCATCGCAGCGATCACGACCGGATCTCGAGCTTTGCTCTCTGCGAGGGATGGAGCGGATGATTCCGTTGCACCGAGTGGCATATTGCCACTGGAAATCTGCCACGTCTCGGACTGAAGTATCATCTTATGCATGGCCTTGATCGACCAGCCACTCTGTATAAACTGCCGCGCCAGGTAGTCGAGCAGTTCGGGGTGGGTAGGGGCCTGGCCGCGCGTGCCAAAATCGTTGGGTGTCTGGACGATTCCGCGCCCGAAGTGGAACTGCCAGATGCGGTTCACCATGACGCGTGCTGTGAGTGGATTCTTGGGATCCGTGATCCATTCCGCAAGTTGCAACCGACCGCTGATATTCGCATCCCGGGGCACTTCCTGACCGCCGAGAATCAGAGGAAAATGACGTGGCACTTCATCGCCAAGTCGCTTCGGGTCCCCACGCAGTTGCAGCTTGGTGTTGGCCGGCGTTCCATCAGCGACGGCATACGCATTCGCGATATTGGGGGCCTCAATGACGAGGCTGTTTCGTTTCTTGCGGGCCTCGGCCAGGGCCTTCGCCGCCATCTCGACAGCGGCCTTTTTATCTGGACCTTCGACGGCTTTTTTCGCTTCGGCTTCGGCAACTTC
>JAQGHT010000786.1 GCA_028291565.1 Planctomycetaceae bacterium
AGCAATAAGTGCCGTAGGATGGGCACTCTTGCCCGTCGATGACCTGAAAGGCCGTAGACAACGTCCGACAGTTATTCATGCGCCGATCCTAAGTTTAAGACTACAGCGGTTTAACTTTGGACCTGCCGGTTTATGTGTTCGTATGTTCCATTCCCCCCTCTCCCCGGAGTACCGAGGCGAAGGGGAAAAATAGGCAAAGTGCAAGGTTAAGCCGCTATAAGGGCCGGCAAAGTACTTACGTAATGTCGTATTCGGGAGGGCCAGGCTCTGTCTCCTGCCGAGCCTCAGGCGACAGCAGGTCAGCCTCCGCCGGAGGCCCTGTCAACGTTTCCGGCGGACGCCGACTTGAAGTTTGCCCAGGCTCTGGGGTTGTCTCGCCCTCCCGATACTCACCTCCGACAGTTATTGATTCTTCGGTCCTAGAGCCTGCCAAAGCACCTGATTTCGCGTTTTGAAGGGCATGGTTTCTCTCGAGTAGCTCTTCAAGGGAAATTCCTTCTTTTTCAATCAAGGGAACGGACGGCGGACCAATCGGGATCATGCATGCGCGCCTGAAGGGACCATTGATTCCATATAAGACTGTGGTGAGCAGTACGGCCACTTCCTTCAGATGGTCTATAATGTCTGGTGTCAGCGGCATCGTCTCCAGGCACTGCAGATTCTTCGCAATCCGTTTTAATCTCCGCAGCAGGGCCTCACGGTCATTTTTCTTCACTTCGGCAAAGTACTCGCAACACGCGTCAGCAATGTCTTCCGCGGTGACCTTCCCATCCGGCGAAATGCTAACCAGGCTGTCCCAGACTGCTTTGCGTGATCCCGGTCTCAGCTTGGCCAACTGCCGGCATTGGCTCTCTGAAGTGGGCATGATTCTCGATCCCGCCAGTTCGTCCAGGACCTTACCCGCCCGCTTGTAGCGGCTCGTGTCGTTCCGGGAGAAATTCCATTTCACAGCACAATAGCGCGTGATCGAATGATATGGTCGAAACAGATCTTCGGCAGCGATCCGGTAGATGGCTGTGGCGATCGTGATGAATGAGTTGCAATTTGTCGAAATCGTCTGTTCCAGTTCAGCGAGTCTGGCTTCATCTCGACGGCTCAGCCTCAGCCCCAGCTGCGGCGTGTCGTGCAGAGCATGCCATTCCTGTATCGCACGGTTGAACTCATCCACATCGAAACTGTCATTTCGCGGCGGGCACGAGTTCTCTGAAATGATTTGCAACATCTGGCTGGCTCCCAGGAGAAGTGGTTGATTCACGCGAAATCGCGGATCGAAGATGGCGTGGCGAAAAAAAGTTGTACCCAATTGGCGAGAATTCACGGCGCAACTGATGTCGGGCAAAAGCGGTTTTACTTTGGATACGCCGGAAATCTGGGAGGGCGAAACTCCTACCTTTGAAGTTGCGCTATTTCGAGGCCAATTCCCTCAGTCCCGTCAGGGACGATCGATAATAGCCCACCGTTTTTAAAGGTGGGATGATCGAGTTCAATCAATTGGAAAGTCCCTTGGGGACGACAGAAAATGAATTGGGCATCAATGTCGAATAATCTACGGAGAACACAGCGGTTCTGTCGTCACTGGTGGGACTTTGAATTCTATACTTTCGTGATCCCACCGTTGAAAACGGTGGGCCATTGTCTATCGTCCCTGACGGGACTGGCTGAAAAAGCCGGAACAGCTCAACTTCAAAATTACGGCCTTTATCGTCCCGGCAGATTCAATGCGAAACCGCTCTATTGAGGTCATTTCGGCCGCTGCAAGGCCGTGTCGATCCGGGCCACGATTTCCTTCAAAACACGTTCAACGTCCGGAGTCACGTTTCGCTCGAAAAGTGATTCTGAAGTTTTCGCCAGCCGACTCAGCATGCGATGAGTCGACACCTTATGAGTGCTCGGGTTGCTTTGTACCTGGTACTGAACAGCATCGGCAATCTTCGCAGCCGTCACTTTTCCATCTTTCGAGTCTTCCAGCAGCTTCTCCCAGACACGTCTTCGAGTTCCCGGTGTCAATTTCGCCAGTTCACGGCATTGGCTCTCGGTGGTGGGGCAAGTTTTCGTCCCTGCCAATTCCGCCAGGACCTCTCCGGCCCGTTTGTAGCGGCTGGTGTCCGACATTGAATAATTCCATTTCAAAGCACAATAACGGGCGAGCGAGCGGTGGGGGCGATAGAGTTCTTCTGAATCGATCCGAAAGATGACGGCCGCAATCTCGTTGAATGCGGTGAGACCTCGCCGAATGTCCTGTTCGTAACCCGTCAACCAGGCCTGTTCCTCCGCAGTCAAATGACAGTCGGGTACAGTGTCGCCGGGAAGTCGCGCGGCGCTCCCGGGCGATTCACTGCGGTCGGGACCGGCGGAGTCTGGCGTGAAATTCGTGGATGGTGGTGTCTGTGCTGACATGGGTGAACCTCTTCGAAAATAGGTGCCGTGAGCGGGATGGCGCTAGCCACCGGTGTGTTCTTGCATTGGACTGCATCGCACGATTACCGGTTGCTTCAGGTCGCTTTCCTCTGAAGAAAACCGGCGGCTAGCGCCGAACCGCTCACCATCTCAAGGAAAAAGTCACGTTTCCAACCGGTCCGTAATCGCAGGAGTGATTCACTGGACCAACAGGTTGAAAATCTGTTCCAAGTCTTCTTGTAACGAAAGAAACACGAGGGGACCAAATCGGCCGACTACAAGTTTCATTGGAAAGAAATCTCGAAACGATGCTGGCGCGGATCAGTCCGAGACGTCTCTGCACCTCGCGATTGGGTGTGTACCAATCGTTCCCGCGCCGTGACGCTAGGAATTCTCCGAGCGTAGAGTGAGTTAATCCGCACGGGGCGCGGCGAGAGAACCCTTCTTGTGTTTTAAAAAATTTCTGCCGGTGTGACACACCGAATGGCGCAATATTTTGGAGAGAAAATGAGCGGCACGGCACTCAATAACCTTCCGTGATTCCGGGGCGCGCGATTTGTCGTGCAACTGGCTTCATGAGGTCCTTTGTGAGTCAACCAACCGGCAGGACTAGCCGCAGGTCACACTCGGCCGTAGGATGGACTTCCAGTCGTCCTCCTCATCGACAGCCACTTTGCCGGACCAAGTCGCGCTTGACGGACCAGAGGTCCATCCTGCATTTCGACAGTGCCACCCCACCGTAGAGTGGCACCCGAGACCGTCCGCTTTGAACGACACAGTGACTTTCGTTGATCGGCGTCCCAACGCGAAATGTCGTCGCCAAAATCAAGACTCGACCGTGCCACCTAGCCGTCCGGCCCAATTGCCCGCACGAAGACATTTCTGCTGTGGCCCATAATCAATGCCTCGGAGTTGCGAAGATCATTGCAGTGGATACCATTAGGTCCAGTTGCTTGTCTGAAACGTTCAACTCAGTAGACGACGCAAAGTCTGTAATTCAACTTCCGCATACGCGACTGGATTCCAAATGCTAAGAATGCTTCCCTTATATTTGGCACTTGTGCTTGCCTTCAGTAGTGACCTTCTGGCTCAAGGCCTTATTCCGACACCAGACGCCGATTATCGCGCGCTACCTAAATACAGCCCAACCCGAGCAATCGAGATTATTTCAAGAAAGGTAGATGACCGGGAAGTTCGCGAGGTCGTCGTCGTCGACGGACCTTTGCCCCCACTTCCAGCCAGCGTCGATTTGTCTTCCAATGCGCCTGATCCTGGTCGGCAGAGCTTTGGAGATTGTGTCGCTTGGGCCACCGCCTATTGCAGCTTGACAACTCAGATCGCTCAGGCACGGGGAGTGGAGAAGCCCTCGATGCCGATTCACATCTTTAGCCCTCGGTTTGTCTATTCTCAGATTAACAACGGAAACCCTGATGGCTCATATATTTATCTGCCCACGAATGCCGGAAAGTCGGCTGTTGCGCTTTTTTCAATGGTAGGTTGTAGTTCTGAACTGTTGACTCCATACATTTCCAGTTCCGCCGATGCCTCGGGATGGTCAAGACTCCCGGACGAACGCGCTGTGAAAGAAGCGAAGAACTATGTCACATTTCACCATGCTGCCTGTCAGAACATTGACGATATCCGGTACGCTTTAGTATTCGGCATACCTGTTGTGATCGCAGTTCAGATCGAGCAGGCATTCCAACAATTTGGTGGTGGGGTTCCCTACAAATGGCAGCAGGGAGTATCCACCGGGAATCATGCCATGTGCATTCTCGGTTATGACAACCAGAAGCAGATGTTTCTCGTACAGAATTCGTGGGGGCAGAACTGGGGAGACAATGGCCGGTTCTGGGTGGGATACGATGAGTTCCAGAGGTTGAGCGGTAACGATCGTGGTACGGGCTGGTGCTTCGAAGCGCACGCAATTGCCGCAGATCTTTCACGCGGCTCTCAATTACGTAGCACAAAGACACCAGCTGCGACGTACTTCTTCATGCCTGACGGTAGCGTTATTCGAAAGGACACGAATGAGCAGGTCGCGGCGATTGGTGAGTTTCGTGCGACTGAAGCGACTGATCTCTATTTATATGGACTTCGGCGTGACGGTGCTATCCGAGGCTTGAATGACCAGTGGTACGACATCAGTGGACCACAGTTTCCCGCCGGATTGACTGACGGTCGCGGAAAAATGATCGCCAGCTCAAACAATTACTTGTACACAATTACACAAAACGGAAACGTTCTGGGACGTGTCCCTCGCGACAAAAGCACTACTGGAGAGTCATTTTGGCAGTTCGTCAATCTCCCTGATGATCGAAAGCCAGTCGATATCCGATTTCGTAACGGAAGCCTCTATGTCGAAGCCGAGGACGGAAACCTGTATCGGCGAGTTCCTGGCGCTGATTGGGTACTTGAAAACTGAATTTCCATTCAATTTCAAAGTTACGGCTTGAAAAAGCACCAAGGCACTCACCGAGGCTCAGAACTGTCACCCGAAATCATCCGTTTTGAAAACCACAGCGACTCTCGACGATCAGAGCTCAACGCGTGATGTTTCCGCGAAAATCAAGGCGTGACAGTGCCATCCACCTCATAACGTGATGCAGGATGTCGACTCCATTATTTTACCGTCAACCAAACCACGCTCGGCACTGCTTGACTGTTGAATACAAGGGTTCATCCGGCTAATGCGCGCCTAGATTGAAAAAACGGACATGTGGGTGTCATATAGGGTTACGACAAATCCTCTTTATGACAGGAGTTCCACATGTCCGCTACGTTGTTGTATCACGCGT
>JAQGHT010000836.1 GCA_028291565.1 Planctomycetaceae bacterium
CGAAGGCCTCTCGGAAGAAATGGCGAAAAACCCGAAGATTTTCGTCATGGGCGAGGGGATCGGGCAGCGAGGTGGAAATTTCAAAACGACTTTCGGATTGTATGACAAATATGGTCCGGAACGCCTGTGCGATACACCAATCTGCGAACGCGGCTTCGTAGGTATGGCGGCCGGCGCGGCAATGACCGGCACGCGGCCCGTGATTGACTTCATGTTCGCCGACTTCGTGCTGGACGCTGTCGGTGAAATCATCAATCAGATCGCCAAAATGCAATACATGAGCAGCGGGCGACTGAAAATGCCCGTGTTGTTGCGTGGTTGTATCGGGATCGGACACGCCGCGGCGACGCACCATTCCGGCAATTATTATCCGATGTACGGGCACTTTCCTGGATTGCGGGTCATCGTGCCATCCTCGGCGGCCGACGCCAAAGGGTTGCTCAAGACGGCATTGAATTGCGACGACCCTGTCCTGTTCCTGGAGCACAAAGAGATCCTGAGTGTCAAAGGTCCTGTTCCGGACGGCGAACATTTTGTTCCGTTTGGAAAAGCCAGGATCGTGCGCGAAGGAACGCAAATCACCGTAGTGGCGTTAGCTCATATGGTTCACAAGGTCCAGCAGGCTTGTGAGAAACTGGCACAGGAACGTGATCCAATCTCAGTGGAATTGATTGATCCCCGAACTGTTTCGCCTCTTGATACTGACACCGTGCTGCAATCTGTTCACAAAACCGGCCGGTTGCTGATCGTGGATGAAGCCTTCGCACCGTTTGGAGTTGGGGCGGAGATTTCCGCGCGGGTTGTCGAAAGTGCGTTTGACGATCTGGATGCACCGATTCGCCGCCTGAACGGTGCATTCGCGCCGACGCCTTACAGCCCGCCGTTAGAGGCGGCAGTTGTGCCTGATGTCACCGCAATTATCCAGGCAATTCGAAATTTGATCGACGAATAGCTGCTCAAAAGCAGGCGGACCAGTGGTTTCTGACCACTCATCCGCACTATACTGGAACTTTCACAACTCTGTCCGATGCCGGAATTTGCTTTTCTTTGCCACGAAAATCTGAGAACACGTCGCTGATTGATACACCAGCTTTCAGGCGCCCGTGAGTTCAAAGGGATCGCCGGCCAGGTTACGAGTGAATTTCCCCATTTGAATTTAGCCCTCCCGCACATTGTGCGGCAATGGTTTCCTGGGAAGGATTCTGATATGCCGATTCCTGTTGTCGTACCTCGCCTTGGGTGGACGATGGAACAAGGCGTGTTCGTGGAATGGCTCAAACGCGATGGCGAGCTGATCCAGATCGGCGAACCCGTGTTTGTGTTGGAAGGCGAAAAGGCCACCCAGGATATTGAATCAACCGACGCGGGGACGCTCAAGATTCCCGCGAATTCACCGAAACCGGGCGATACTGTTTCCGTCGGCGCCACGGTGGGCTATTTGCTCGCGGCGGGCGAAGTCTGGAACGCGGAATCTGTCGAAACGGCTGCGACGGCGAGCGTTGGGAATCATTCCGATGTCAATATCGCAGCCGCTGGGCGTTCATCCGATGATGCGGCTGATCTCGCCGTACCAGTCGTATCCATTGTCGATGCCGAGATCGGCATCCCGCTGGAAGAGACGAAACCTGATGCGACAATCAGTCCGCGGGCACTACGAGTCGCTCTGGAATTAGGTGTCGATTGGACCACGGTTACAGGGACCGGTTCGTCAGGGAGAATTCGCGAGTCTGACATACGAGCGGTGCGGGATAAACGGAAGGCGACTACAGGCAAATGCGCGGACAGCAGTCCCGCATGTAGCGTTTCAACGATCTCCGACGCCACGGCGCCTGTCGCAGCGAATGCCGAGCGTAAACCGGCCTCAAATATTCGTTCGATTATTGCGGCACGAATGCTGGCGAGCGCTCAGTCCACTGCGGCCGTCACTTTGACGACGCACCTGGATGCCTCACACCTGGTTGCGTTGCGCAAGCAATTCAAAGTGGCGGCTGCCGAGGGCGAGGTAATTCCCAGTTTTACTGATATTCTGGTGAAATTGGTGGCGGTTGCGCTGAAACAACATCCTGAAGTCAATTCGATCATGGACGAACGCGGCATGATTGTCGCAAATGATGAGACGCATATCGGCATCGCCGTTGATACGGCAGCCGGCCTGCTCGTGCCCGTTTTGAGGAGTGTTGGTCGGCTGACATTGCGGCAAGTCGCCGTTCGAACTCGGGATCTGATCGACCGGACACGGCAACGGAGTTTATCCGCGTTCGAACTGCAAGGCGGGACTTTCACGGTTACCAATTTGGGCATGTATTGTGTGGACAGTTTCACGCCACTGCTCAATCCTCCCCAAGCAGCAATTTTAGGCGTCGGTCGAATCACGCGTGAACCCGCTGTTGTTGAAGATCAAATCGTCATTCGCGATCGATTGACACTCAGTCTGACATTTGATCATCGCATCATTGATGGTGCGCCCGCGGCGCGATTTCTGGATTGCCTCGCGAAATTGATCGCGAACCCCGCGCCAGCGCTGATTGGTTAAGACGCGAGTGTCTGCACGCGGCGACACCACCAGTTCGGGTTACTTCGGCCCGACATATCCTGGAGGCGGTATATCGGGTTCGTCATTGATCTGGTCGAAAGACAGATCCATCGCCAGCCAATAAGCTCGAGCGTAGGGGAAAAACGCGAGCGGAAATAGAATGCAGAAGGTCAACAAGGGCGGGACCACCCACCAATTTGACAGGCCCGCGCCGAAGTGCAATGTGACATAAAACAACGTCGTGCTCAGCGCCGTCAATCCATAATTCACGTAGATCGAGCCCAGAAAATAACCCGGCTCGCGTTCGTACTTCAATCGGCAATGCGAACATACCGGATACATCGATAGCCAATGGTGAAACATCTTTTGTTCACCACATTGCGGACACTTCAGCTGGAGTGCGCGGGATAACAAGACGCTGCGAGGAACAGGCAAGGACACAATCAGACTCCACGAGGCACAAGCCAATCAACAAATTGGCGATTAAGGTGGATTGATTATATCTGATGTGCGTGCGAAAGGAATCAGCCACAACGCCGGAAGTGTTCCGGCGTTGTGCTCGCGTTCGCTTTTCTATCGGCTGCGACTGCGATATGTCCGACAGGACCGGTGTTGGCTTGCCGCACAAGACAGAGGCAGATCCGACGCTACGCGTCCGCAGACTCGAGTTCTTCGCCATTGACCATCGATTGCCACTGGTCCCACGTATAAAGCACCTCGCGGGCTTGAGCTCCGTTATAGGCCCCAACGATTCCGTCTTCTGCCATGTAGTCGATGAGCCTTGCAGCCTTGCCGTAGCCGATCCCCAAAGCTCGTTGCAATAACGAGCAGCTGCCGCGTCCTTCCCGGATGATCACTTCCACGGCCTGTTCGTAGATGGCATCTCGTTCTTTCAAATTGCCTTCCAAGCTCTTGCCGTCGCCTTTGCCGCCCGCAGGTTTGAGCGTCTGCAGTTCGCGACTGTATTGCGGTGGTTGATCACTGTAGAACTCGATAATGGCATTCATTTCCTCGTCGCTGACATAGGTTCCCTGGGCTCGGGTCAGATTGCTAGTTCCGGGAGCCAGATACAACATATCGCCGTTGCCCAGCAACTTGTCTGCCCCCATTTCGTCCAGCACGACCCGGCTGTCAGTGCGACTGGAGACCTGAAACGCGATGCGAGCGGGCAGGTTCGATTTAATCAATCCCGTAATGACATCGACCGTCGGCTTTTGTGTTGCCAGAACGAGGTGAATTCCAACCGCCCGCGACTTTTGAGCCAGCCGAATGATGTGGGCTTCGACCTCTTTGCCGGAGGTCATCATCATGTCGGCCATTTCGTCGGCGATGATGACGATGTATGGCATCGACTCAGCGATTTGATCGGCTTCTGGAGAATCCGGATCGATGTCCAATCGGCGGATGACTTCTTCCCGGCCCAGTTTGTTGTAGCTGTCGAGATGTCGGACTCCGCATCGCGACAACAAATCGTAACGTTCTTCCATCTTTTCAACGGCCCAGCCCAGCACCGCTTCGGCCTTTTTCATGTCCGTAATGACCGGGTGCATCAGATGCGGAATCCGCGTGTAGGGGCTGAGTTCGACCATTTTCGGGTCGATCATCAACATCCGGACCTGTTCGGGGGTCCGCGTCATCAACATCGACAAAATCAGCGTGTTCAAACAGACGCTCTTGCCTGTGCCGGTACGACCAGCGATCAACAAGTGCGGCATTTTTGCAAGATCCACGGTCAGCGGACGCCCCGTCACGTCTTTCCCCAGGAAGATGGGAATCCGTTTGCTCGCGGCATCGGCCGCACAGGTATCAATCAGCTCGCGTAAGCGAACCATGACTTGTTTGTCGTTCGGGACTTCAACTCCGACTGTGTTCTTACCGGGAATCGGGGCTACGACACGCACGCTCGGAACGCGTAGTGCGATGGCGAGATCATCCGACAACGCCGTGATCTTGTTCAATCGCAAGCCGGCTTCGAGTTCCAATTCAAACTGAGTGATCACGGGGCCGGTATCGATTTCGACGACGCGCACATTCAATCCGAATTGTTTGAATGTCTTTTCCAGTGTTTCCGCGGCGATCTGGGCACGCTTGGCCAGTAACTCAAAGGGAAACTCTTCGGCTTCTGACAGCAGATCCGAGGGTGGCAACGGGTGATCGTGGCGTTCCGGTCGTGGTTCGGTTTCTGGCCGGGGAGCGGGTCTCCTTGAAGCAGACATGGTGACGGGTGCGTTAATCCGCACGGGATTCCTGGGCTGGATCGCAGATTGCGTGACTGCCGCGGTTTGCGCTACGGCAGGTGCAACCGCACTTTTTACCAGCTCCCAAGGCTCTTCGTCTTCAATCGGATCATGAAATCCCGGTGCGTCAAATCGGGAAAAACCATGTCGTGCGACCAGATTGGCTTCTCCGGAATCGTCTCCTGCATCATTCGGCCAACTTGGTTCTTTTCGGGGTTGCCGCAATTTCAGCCAAATCGCGGGAAAGATTGTCAGCCATGCCAAAATGCGAAACATCCAGAGATCCGTGGAAATCAGCATTCCGGCCAGGAACGACGCCGTCAGAAAGAAACAGATTCCGGTGGCAGTGAAATACTCTCCGAGTAATGCCCAACCCCAGGCACCAATGTATCCGCCGCTACCAATAATCGGCCCACGTCCAAAGCCCGGCACCAGGCCCTGCAGCAAGGAGCACAATGCGGCGACAGACAGAAACGCCCCGAACAATCGCAACAGCGGATCTTTCAGAGGCGTGCGCGCGAACAATCTGATATCGAGTACCAACAGTGCGCCAAGTAACGCGTAGGCCCCCATGCCCA
>JAQGHT010000839.1 GCA_028291565.1 Planctomycetaceae bacterium
CGGATAACCGATGCTTTCGCAGAACTTCTTGCGATAGGGCTTGATCGATTTCTCGTAGGCTTGGGGCGATGAGTAATCCGGTATCAACACTGCGCGGAGCTGGGTGTCGCTCTGTTTCAAGACTTTGATGTAGGCATCCAGTTCTTTCGCTTGTGCGGTACGCAGTGGATTGGAATCGGCAACCTTTTGTTCGAAATACGGGGGGACGGCCGGTTTGTCTTGAGCTTCCGTAAGGCCGACAAATGCAAACGAGAAAAGCAGGCAGCAAATCGAGCGAGTCAGCATAGAAGTCGGGTCCAAGTTGAAGTTTTGATTGACATGTCAGGGGTCAGGCACCGCAGAATTCGGACGATCACTATCGAACGATTTGGAGGCTCGCCGATTTCAGTTGGAGATTCCCTCAAAACGTCAGGAAAAACTTCCAGTGATTGTTGGCTCCCGCAACTACGGTCCGGCTGAATTTCACGACTTTGACTGGCCGGAAACGTTGATTGAAACCGAACTCGCCTTCCGCCCGTTCATGGGGATAAACCGAGATTGTCACCAGCTGCGGACCGATTAACGCACCGGGTTTCTGTTCCCCATATTGCAGCGAGAACGAGCCATCTGTCTGTGTGTCACCGATGGATGGCCGGCCCGACATTTGCCCCGCTTCGTTCACCAGTTGAGTGGTAATTGACGCTCGAGCCGGCAAGCCATTAAACAGGATGACTCCGTCAACGGGTGCAATGTTCGAAGTCGCCTGCTGGCATCCAGCGAGGCCGCAGGGCAAAATTAACAGGATGATGAAACAGACAGTTCGCACCATTTAGAAACTGTCCCCTGATACCAATTCTTGTCCGGCAATCGTCGAAAGTGCTTCGTAGACGTATTGATTGATCGACTCACTGATGAATCGTGTCGAACCGTCCGCGAAGACGAAATGAGCACCTCCGGCATGCGTGGACTGGAACGAATAAAACGGACGCTCGTCAGTCGAGACCGGCAGTTCTCGCGGAGTCGGGTTCATGGGAAAGGGATTGCCCGTTCCAGGTGGAGATTCGGGACAGAGCGGCAGTCGAAAGTCCTGGGTGACTGCAAAGGGACCAACGACCCAGGCCGAATTGGGAATCGAGACGTCGCCCGTGTAGGCGAAGTATTCGATTGCCGCCATCGCCCAGGGGAACTCGACCTGCATCCTCGGAAATGCGGAACTCCAGCCTGAATAAAACATTCGTCCGCCCGCCTTCTCTCCCAGCATGAACGTATTCGATTGGCCGTCGCGAATATCTTGTGGCCGGCAATCGCTGCTATACCCAAACGGGCCGCGGACTGCCTGTGGCACCTGGCGCCAATAATTCAACAGGCCCCCTTTACAGCCAACTTCGTCACCGGCTAAGGCTCGAATGACATCCGTTCCGTGATTGAACGAATAATCCGAAGGAGAGCCCGCCATCCAGTGCTTTCCGACCCCGGCCTCGTCACCGCCAATCGCCAAAACCAGATGTTCGTTTGACGGGCAAATCAATGATCTCAGGACGGTTTGATTGAGAGGCCAGGATGAATGATTATTGGCATCGGATAAAGGCGAAAGCCAGGTCCCATTGAAGTCATATTTGGAATGCAAAACTTCCTGATCAAAATAGGGCAGTAAAGAATGGTAGCCGGTCCAGTGTCCGCGATAACGTAGCGAGGCGAATGGGATGTCTGGCGGAGGTGGATTGCCGTCCTCCTGCCGCACGATACTCGGTGGCCAGACGGTGAACGTCGATTCGTAATTTTGCAGAGCGAGTCCCAATTGCTTGAGATTATTACGGCACTGTGCCGTCCGAGCTCGTTCACGAGCCTGTTGGACTGCTGGCATCACGAGCGCAATCAACACGGCGATCACGGAAATGACCGCCAGCAATTCGATCAGCGTGAATCCTGTTCGACGGAGGAGCGATTTTTTCGCTGCAGCCAAATCATTGAGAGAAGGTTGAAGAATGTCGTGGAGACTCATTTCCGATCGCCTGCAAGCATTTTTGCTGTTCGCTGTCGTGTCCACATCTCAGTATTTCGCTGGAGGTGAATGGTTCATAGTTCCTATTTTTTAATCGGGAGCGAAAAACTGAACTTTGAACCACTTAACCCCCCTGATTTTAAGGCATGCCTTGATTATCGACTATAGGGACTGGCGGCAAATGGGTCTGGACCTCGATTTCGCCGGAACTGGAAATATCGATGGTGACGGCGCCGTGTTTTGAGGTGGAAAGCAAGGTGGCTCCAGCTCCATAATTCTCCTGAAGTTTGTTCCACGCCGCATTATGACCGCCGCTGACGACCACCCACCGGGGACTCGCCCAGCGCGCCAATTCAGGCGGATTTGCCTTTTGACTGCCGTGATGCGGAGCCAGAATGATCTCGTGAGTCTGGGGCGTTTGACGGAGTAAAGCCAGCATGCCGCTCTTTTCTAAATCCCCCGTCAGTAAGATCTTGCGCCCGGCATACTCAATGCTCAGGACGATGCTGTTCGCGTTGTCGTCACCGCTGGGGTGTTTGACTTCAGGATGCAAGATCTTCAGGGTGACGCCGTCACCGGCCTGCAGCGTGTCGCCGGCCCAGACCAGTTTCAGCGGAACGGCGGCTTGAATCGCCGCTTCGCAGACCCGTTTCACGCTTTCCTGCCGAAAGTCGAGGAACGCGGGACTGATGAAGATTTCGCCGATATCCAAATCTTCCAACAGGCCCGGCACCGCGTTGAAATGATCAATGTCAGCGTGCGAAATCAGCACGGCATCCAGACGTGTCAATCCTCGCTGGATTAATACGCTATCGACGACCAGGCGAGCTCGAGTGGAGTCTTCCAGGGAGCCGGCGTCGTACAGCAATGTCTGCCGATTCGGGAGCTCAATGAGAATCGCCGCTCCATGACCAACGGCGAGAAACGTGCATCGCAAACCGGGATTCGTGCGCGGCGGCAATCCCCAGACGAGTCCAAATATACACCATGCCAATACTCCGCGCCAGCCACTCCGCCTGAATTGTCGCGGCAGCACGCCGCTTCCAAGTATCACGATCAAGGCACAGTAGACCGCGAGCCACCATTCGGGAGGACCAGGCAGCAGAAAATGTCCACCCGGAATCGAAGCCGCATACCGCACAGCCCAGGAAAAAACCGTCAGCCCAACATCAAAACACGCTCCAGGGATGTAAGCCAACGGAGGACAAATCAGGACTGCCACCAGGCAGGCGTAACCGCACCACAGCGTTAACGTCATCCAGAAAGGGAGAACGATATTAATCAGGAAACCCACCGGAGAAATGAGGTGGAAGCGAGCCAGAATCAGCGGCAGAGTGAAGACCCAGACCACAGTTGTTGTGACGAATGCTTGCCATAGGGACTGAAACAGGAAGTCGCGCGCCCTGTGCCACCATTTCTTTTCGAGTTCATCCAGTGGATCGGCGGGTGTTGGCGAATTGAACCACGGCTGGCTCCAGAGCCAATGTAAAGCCAGGATGGCCAGAAATGACAGCTGGGCGCCGACCTGAAACAGGTCGTGGGGGTCCGCCACAAGAATGATCAGTGCAGCCAGCGCCAATTGGTTTAAGGGAGATGCCCGTCGGCCAGTGAACAATGAGACCAGCAAAACGGCGATAATCACGGCAGCCCGGACGACAGGTGGATCGGCCTCCGTGATCATGACATAGCCCGCCAGGCACAGGCCAATCAAAACGAGTTGCGCACGACTGCGGAGCCTCAGGAGACGTCCCCAAAACCAGAGAAACGTAGCCAGAATGGCCACGTTCATCCCGGAAATCGCCAGAAAGTGAACGGTCCCGCTCTGCAGAAAAGCCTGTTTCAGTTCTTGTGAAATATCCGTTCGGGGTCCCAGCAATAGCGCAATCGCAATCGGCGAGTTCGTGGCTTTTAACGTTTTTCGTAAACGGTCGGCGCAAGTCTTTTGCCAAGATTGAAACGGACTCCAGAACCCGCCGCCTGACGCTTCGGTGACCCGTACACAGGCTGGGAAATCGCATCGGACAATTGTATGGATACCGCGTTCTCGCAGAAACGAGCGAAAATCAAAACCACCTGGATTACGTGAAACACTCGGGCGCGAGAGCGCCCCCAACACGTCAATCCTGGCTCCGCGCGATAAAGATTCCAATTCTCCCACGACGTCCAATCGCACCCGTCCTGAAACAGGAACTTCGCCGCGTTGGTCGACCAGTGCCACCGCCCGTAGATTGACGAGTGTTTTGGCCTGTTTCGAGATTGCCGTGGGGAAATCTTCTGGTTCCGGGCGGATCAGTACCGGATCAGACTCAACGATCGCCAATAGCCGTACAGGTTGCGGTTCGTCGATCGCAAAAGCCATCAAATCGTTGCTGCGAATCATTGACCACTGGAATTGATGCCAGGCTGCTCCAAGAGATGCACAGGCCCCGAGTAATAAGACCGCGCCCCATTGCAGTCGAGTTTTCGCATTTCGCTGGAACAAAAAAAGAGCCAGCCAAACCATTGCCAGGCTGGCGGCGACAAGAATTGTCAGCGAAAACGGCCAGTTTCCGTACCAGTCTGAGATAATCCCCGTGGAGACAGCGAAGGCAACTGATACTGCAGGCGCCCGTCGGGTGGAATTCACGACCGGTGTTTTACGAGTGTCTCGCACTTTTCCCTCAGCCGTCGGCAACGAGAGTAATCGAGTTCTCCGAACATGATGGTGTCAACGCCACTCCATTGGCACTGGGGAACGGATTTCTATCAGATACCGATTGCACAAATCAATTCCAGGCTTCAAACTTGCGTTTCGGGCCTGGATGCTCTGGTGAATAATCCGAGCTAACAAGACGTGTTCGCGTCGGGGGTCTCAAACGTTCTGCCCGAGTGCCACTCGGAGTGCCGTTAAACCAATTTCGCCAATCTGGCGCGCGGGAATCTTCCAGAAGATGGCATTGGCCAATTCCAGAGACACAAAGCCAGGATATTGAATATCCTTGAGTCTCTGCACGACAGATCGGTAGGGAATGTCGCCATCACCTGGGATAATCCGGTCTGAATCCGTGGCGACTTCTCGCGGGCAATCGGCTAGGTCGCTTAACTGGACATGAAACAAATTCTGCGCGGTCAGCAATCCGAGATCTTCCGTCTTGCTCGGACCGACGTGGAAATGGAATAAATCCAGGCAAATTCCGACTGACGGTTCCTGAATGGAGGCGACGAATCCCGCCGCAGTCTGCAAATTGTTCAAGAATGTTCCGTGAGCTTGGAATTCCAGTGCCAGACGCACGTTTCGTTGTGCGGCAGCCTGTCCAGCCTGCTTCAACGTGACTTGAGCCCGTTCGATGTCAGTTGCGGAAAATGGGCCAAGAAAATCCGGTGTGAGAATCAGTGTGGGAATTCCCAATTCCGCACACAGTTCCAGACGCTTTTCGAATTGCGCCCAGCTCGCGCGCCGGGCATCTCCTTGGGCGAGCAGCAGGCCGCCATGATACGCCGCGGCCGCCATTTTCAGTTCACGATCCGCACACAAATCGCGGACGTGCTGCACGGAATGGGTTTGCAGATAGTCTTCCAGCTTCGTCAACCAGAATTCGACAGCCGCTCCGGAGGCATCCGCATAGCCTTTCAGATCATCCTCAAACGAGGAATTCAAGGTACACAATTGACTGATCGCAGGCTGCATGGGCTCGCTTCTTGTAAACACAAAACTCTTGCTAAGCGGGGTAGACCTGATGCTCCACAATGAAGCGTTCGACGGCTCGAGGCGTTAAATACCGCAAACTTTGGCCTTGTCGAGCTCGCTCGCGGAGTTCAGTGGCCGAGAGATCAATGCCAGGCATCGAAATGCAGCGAATTCGATCGACGGCTGCGGCGCCAAGATGAGGCACCAGCGGTCCCAAATTCGGAGGCGAGACCCGACCACGATTGACGACGATCAAGCTGGATAATGTCGCGATTTCACGAGGATCTTTCCACAACAAGAACTCGTTGAGCGAATCGGCTCCCATGAGCAGGAAAAGCTCATCTCCGGGATGCTCCCGCTGGAAATCTCGCAGGGTCTCGACGGTGTAACTGGGGCCCGTCCGTTTGATCTCGGATCGGTCGACAGAAAACTCCGGATAACCCGCGATGGCAAATTCGAGCATGTCAGCCCGCAAGTTGCCTGCCGTCAATTCACGTCCCTGTTTATGTGGCGGAACTCCCGCAGGAATGAAGATCACCCGATCCAGCCGGCATTGCTCTCGACAAGTCTCGGCCAGGATCAGATGTCCCAGGTGAACCGGGTCGAAAGTGCCGCCGTAAAGTCCTAACCGCATGGATAAACCGTTCAATAGAGTCGTTCAACCTTCAAACTTCATGTCTTCCAATCAATCATCCGGAACATGCCTAACAACTTGTCCCCCTTGTGGGGATTCAGATGTTTCACATGTCCGATTCGTCCGAGGACATGCTGTGCGAAGTCGTCGTGTTGATCACGATTTTGTGAACTGGCACCATGCCGGCGGCAGTTGGTCAGCAAGGCCTTAAGCCGGTCATACTCAGCCCGATCGATATTCACATGAGTATTGACGACGACTCCGGTGACTTTTTGCTGCTGATTACTCCGCAAGACTTGACGCTTGGAAGGATGTAATCGGAATCGCTCGGCCTTGATGATCTTTCCCACCAATTGCAGGAATACCGGCAACCCATACAGGAAACGTTGTGGGCCCGAAAACGTCAAGTCGTCCGCATAGCGCGTATATTGAGCCTGGAACGTTCGCGACAGGCCAGCCAGTCGCAGGTCGAGCGAAAAGGCAGACAAATTCGCCAAGGCTGGCGAAGTGGGCGCGCCTTGTGGCAAGTGCCGGCCGCGATACACATTCAGCAGTGCGAGATCGTTATCCGGGACGTCCAAATTCGCAGGAATAGACGATGTGGTCAATCCGGCGAGCCAGATTGCGGCTTCGCGCGAGTATCCCAAACTGCGAAAAATCGCGACCACGCGGGAATGGCCAACTGTGGAATAGAAATTCTCCAGATCCAGTTTCACGACGACTCGCTGCCCAGTATGTGGCACGGCATTTGTGCGAATCGACCGGCCGATTACGAACCCCTGGCACATGGAATGCACGGGCACATGGTCCAGGATTTCACGGAGCAGCTTGCGTTGAATGGCTTTCAGTAAAGGCTTGGGGGCTTCGATCAGGCGGTAGCTGCCTTTGCGCTTCTTGGCCCACCGAAAGTGATAGTGTGAGCTTCGAACGTCACGCGGCCGCTGGCCCTCTTCGCAGCGATGGACCAACCAGGCGACCCGGCCGACAGGCAGTCCCAGCCAGGCTGCGAACTCAACCGGATTTTGAAACACGGGCAAGCCCAGACGTGTCAACCGTTCGGAATCACCGTCTCGGCTGAGATCGAAATAGCCTCCGAGAACACCCATTCTTGCGAAAGGATAGGGAGGCTCGGGGACCGTCAACTCGCTGAGTGGGGTCCGTTTGGACGGCCGGAAGACTCGGCGCAATCGAGCAAGTTTGACGTGACCAGATCTGCGGCGCCCACGAATTCGCTTGACGCAGACTGCCGTTGACCCGCGGTCTGAATCGGCTTCGACGGCAGACCGAGGAACGAGTAGATCGACAGGATTCCGGACAGGTGTTTGAGATGCGGCGGGCGATTGAAATGGCTGCCCATTTGCCTGACGCGGCTTACCCCAACCGAACAGTCCCAGGATGAATTCAAGAAGGCCCATCAGGTGCTTTGGCTGTCAGGACAACGATGGAGAGAGGATTCGCACCAACTCGGTGCATCGCATTGGACCAGCATTTTGAACCAAGGCACTTGTCAGATCGACTCAGTGGTTTCTCTAATTGGAATTGATTCTTCTCGCGGGATTGACTGACGCATCATTGATGTCTAAATCCGTTCGGAGTGTGTCATGTTTCTCGCGACGTACCAAATCTGTTCTGCAAAAGATGGCCAGCGGGCCGCACAACTGCATCCTGTGCCGAATGGTCCGTCGGTGGTTGATCTCACCGACGGACCATTCACGCTGCGAAAGTCGAACAATGGTTCCTCCGTGGGGTAACCCCACGGCAGCCCGATTTGGCGCAAACCAAACCGAACAAAGCTTGTGCGACCCACTGGTCATTCTGTGTATGTTATCTATCCTCATCCGTTGGTCAATGCGTAATGCATTTCACTCGGACTACTTCTTCTTTCGGCTGGAATGCGGTTCCACCTGAATTTTGTCCAATTCCTGCCAAGATCTGGCAAGATAAACGTGATCCAACCAAGCCGGCTGGTCGTCCGGCGTCCCGAATGACAATCCCGTCAGGTTGAAATCGCCCCAATCGCCAACCAGATCGCGAGTTACAACCACCCATTCTGTTGGCAGCCGGTCTTCCATTCGGCGAGCTCCGCCATGGCTCCGCTCACCTTGTCCGGCATCGTATCGGAATGTTTGCCGCTCAATCGGCGTTTTTTCCTCACCAAACCGGCCATCCGATGCCAGCTGCAGGCACACGGGTGTGCCTTGTTTCTTCCGCCAAACGAATCGCAGGAAGCGATATTCCCCCAGTTTTGGCGATTCACGGATCTTTAACGGTTCGTTAAATAGAAATGCATTTCCGGCTTCGCCTTTGACGACTCGCAATGCTGCTGAGCCAGTATAAGCGTCCGCGCGATCGATTTCCGCTTGTCCAGAACCTTCTCTCAGGCGATCCAGCAGTTTTTCGTCATCCTCAAATAGAGCCAATAGTCCTGGCCGCCGATCAAAAAACAGAACGGCGTTCCAGTCGACTAAGGCCTGCGGCCCGCCTGCCATATGGCTGATCTCCAACTGGACGTCTTTTCCACGGAATTCATCCAGCGGAACTAGAATTGGATCAGGATCAATGGCCCCCTGGCGCACGGGAACTTCGAAATCTCCGATACTCTGGCCGTTAATTCTCACCTGGAGATGTGCCGGAGTGGTTCCCTCTGGAAAGCGACTGGCGGCCAGTACCAAAAATTTTTGTTGAGCACCGAGTTTGAGAGATTTAGAAATCGTCAGGAATGGGACTCGTGAATTGATTTCAGAAATATACCGCGGATCACGGCTATCGATTGTCGACCACCGATTCTTAAACAGAAAGGGCCCCGTTTCCGCATCAGTCACGGTCCAGCTTTCCCAGCAGGGGACGAGCTTGGAGACGGCGGCGCGAATCTGACTCTGGAGGACAGTCGGGTCCAGCCGCAGTTCTGGTTCCAGCCAATCCAGGGAATCTCGGATGTCAAACGGATCGGCCCCTGCCGGACGCTCCGCGTCGGCCGAATCCGCTGTCAAAATCAAGCCTGGCTGCCCCGCGACGTTCAATTGCCCCGAATCGGCAACTGATCCTGAGCCGATCAACAATTCCGTTTGAAAGACTGGTTGGTTCTGATTTCCGGTAAGAAAGATCTTGCCTCTAGCACAGCCGCCAGTACCAATGCACCGATCCAGGCCAATTCGAGTGCGAAAAGTCAGACTTCCACGAGGCAACGCATATTCCAATTCATGGTGCGCTTGCACTCCCATGCCCCAGCCAAATTCATTTCCGCCCGATTGCAATGGACCGGCTTGAACATTTCGGTCGCGGACCCAATTCCAGCCACCCCCCAGTCCAGCGACATGTGTACTGCGGACCGGTTCGAGCAATGTGAGAGGGACGACATGGGGTTCAAAAAAGCGACGAGTTCGAATCATCCTGTGCGACACCCACAATGGATCCAGGCTCCAGGCCGGTTGCACGAGGTGCCACCAGGCATTCGGGTCATTCTGATTGCCATGTGGCCGTCCCTGAAATCTCTCGAAGGAACCTGTGACCCGCAATCCCTGCTGCGTTTCCCACTGAAATAGAGGCTTGGTGCCACCGGGACAAAGGAAAGCCAATTGTTCAATATAGGCTCCCCAGACATCGGTCTGGGGAAGATGAATTTCCGCAATATCGTGGAATGCCACTTCGCTTGTTGCTTGATCCAACAGCAACATCACGGAGGCCGCGGCCCATCGCACGGCGCGAAATGTGATTCGTCGTCCATCTTGATAGAACAACGTACCTGGTTCAAACTTTTCAGCCGATCGCCGCTGCCAGACGACTCGGCGGATCCAGCGGGTCGTGACACGGAGTGGTGTTGGCGATGGAAGTCCAGGAAAGTTCCATGCCTGGCGTTCCAAAATCAGATGCGGCGGCATTCGCTGAAATCTTGAGTCGGTCCCCGTACTGGCTCCGACCACAATTCCGGGGAGTCGATCACCTCCCATAAATTCGACAAAGGCCTCGGGAGATGGCGTGACTTTTAACGACGTATCGATCACCCAGCGCGCGGGATTGGATTGATCGAATAGCGGTTTATTCGTCAGAACCGGCTGCGCGGCAGTATCATGCCAATTGCGGAGTTCATCGCCCGAAATTCGAGATCCGTCAGCGAATTCGGCCTGAAACCGTTGGTCGTCCGCCTGCAAAGAGTTGGTCGAAGCAAACCCACTGAGCAGTAATGCCAGACACCAACTTTTTGAGATCCACCGAGCAAATTGCATGAGTTCGGGTTCATTTCCAAATGTCAGAATGTTGGAGTTCCGGCGTCAGCCAGCGCTATCGGATCACGATCAAGCGAACCGCACCAGCCTTGGAAGCTGCTTAAAACCTAATATTTCTCCCCTCGCCCAGGACTACCGAAACGAGGGGGGAATGCTTTCTGGTTTGCTTCATCAGGCGAAACTCCAGCGGTGAAACACCGCCGACAATCGCATCAACTCCCCCTATTGTGCCATCTCCCCTAGCGCCGTCCATACTGAACACTCAAAGGGACTTCCAAACCGTGCTGTGCCAAGAGCGTCGAATTGGACAAAACCGCGAGAGTTGGACCATCAGCTTGAATGCGTCCGTGATCGAGAATCAACACACGAGAACACAAATCGAGGATCATTTCCAGATCATGGCTGGCGATCAGCTGGGCGGCTTGAGAATTCTTCAACAATTCCATAAACCGCCGGCGAGCTCGTTGATCAAGATTGCTGGTGGGCTCGTCGAGCACCAGCAGTGAAGGCTGACAAGCCAGAATTCCGGCGAGACAAACCCGTTTTCGCTCGCCGAAACTCAGATGCATCGTGCCGCGATCACCCACGTTTTCCAATCCGACGGCCGCCAGTCCCGCCTCGACGCGTCGCGCCACTTCGTCACGCGGCAATCCCAGATTCAGTGGACCAAACGCAACATCTTCTCGGACGGTGGGGCAAAACAACTGGTCATCCGGGTCCTGGAACAGGAAACCGACTTGACGCCGGATTTCCTTCAGATTCGGCCGGATCATTGCCATCCCGGCAACTCTGACCGAAGTCGCAGACTCAGCCGGACTTCGATCAGGAACGGTTTCCGGCAGCAAGCCATTCAAATGGAGTTGCAGCGTGGTCTTTCCCGCCCCATTCGGGCCAATCAGTCCAACCACTTCCCGCGGTTGGATTGAAAAGCTGACATCGCACAAAGCCATTGTTCCATTGGGATAGCGGTAGCTCAAACGTTCCACTTGAATGATCGGTGGTGTTGTTTCTCGCGGAATCTCAATCGAAGCGTTGGACATCGGCTGAACTGGTCTTGGAAAATGTTGTCATGGGAACTTGGCTCGTGAATCATCCCGAAAATGCTGATCCAGCATTTTCACAACTGCGCGTCCGCGGCCACATCTTCGACGCGGCTGGTGACTCGACCGGTCGTTAGATACGTATCGATACGGTCGCCAATATGCAGCTGTGACGCGGCACGCAGGGGCGTTCGCTGTCCGGCTTCAAATGTCAGTGTATAGCCGCGTTTTACAACATTGAGAGGGCTCAGTGCGTCCAATTGCGAAGCCATTGCCTGAGTCCGCTGCCGCGCGGTTGCCAAACGATTTTTGAGGGCTCGGACCGCTCGTTCGGTGAGTTCGTCCAAACGCTGCTGTTGTGCGTGCAGTCGTTCAGCTGGATGCGTGAACGCACGTCTATTGGCGAGGGATTCCAACTGCATGCGGGCACGGCTGGCTTTGGTTTGCAGGGCCTGGGTCAATCGTTGACGCAGATTGCCTAACTCAGCGCGAATTTCGTCCTGTTGGGGAACAACCAGCTCACCCGCTTCGCTGGGAGTCAATGCCCGTCGATCGGCCACCAGATCCGAGATGCTCACGTCGATTTCGTGTCCGACCGCACTGATGACCGGCAATGGGCAGGCATGAATCGCGCGAGCCACAATCTCTTCATTGAATGGCCATAAATCTTCCAGACTGCCACCGCCGCGGCCGGTGATGACGACGTCGACCTCGGGAATCAGGTGCACTCGCCGCAGCGCGGCGGCAATCTGGGCTGCCGCGCCATCGCCCTGCACCAAAACCGGTACAATCACGATGTGCGATTGTTTCCAGCGACGTGTGATGACCTGCAACATGTCCCGCACCGCTGCCCCGGTCGGACTTGTGATTAATGCAATTCGTCGCGGATACCGCGGCAATTCCCGTTTGCGATCGGGATCAAATAAACCTTCAGCCGCCAACTTGTCGTGCAATTGGCGAAACGCCAGTTCCAACGGCCCCAGCCCCTGCGGAATAAGCTGTTCAATAATCAGCTGATAGGTCCCGCGAGCTTCATAGAGTTCGATCGAGCCAACGGCGATCGCTTGCAATCCGTCTTCGACCTTGAATCGCAGCCGTTGAGCCGTGCCGCGCCAGATGACAGCCCGGATTTGCGCAGATTCATCTTTTAACGTCAGGTAATAATGCCCCGACGCGGCTTGGGTACAATTGGAAATCTCACCCGAGACGTACACACAGGGAAACGCCAACTCAACGACGCTCTTCAGTAGAGTCGATAGCTGCGAGACAGAAATGACCGGCGGTTTTTCCATTGATACGTTCGCCCCTCACCTCTGCGGGAATCTGAGCGGGATTGCTTTTGTCAAAGAATACAATAACGCCCCTGAATCAACGACCCAGGAGCGTCATTTTTGCACTGACGGAACCGATTAAGAGGACGAGC
>JAQGHT010000865.1 GCA_028291565.1 Planctomycetaceae bacterium
GATACAGAGTGTGGGATTGCGCAATTGCGATCATCCCCAGCTACAAGGGCTGAAGACGGTCTCAGCGGAACTGTGCGCGGGTTGTCACTATCGCGAGACTTCTTCTTCGGACCTCGAAAGCGATTGCGGCCGCGTCGAAAGCAAATACAGCGATCAGGCTCCGATGAGCCACAGGCACATCCCGCTTTGGGATTGTGCCCATCTGGATCCTGCGGATTCCAGCAAGAGTTTTCGCGTTTCAGACGAACTTTCACAGTTGGGCTCCCATCTGAACGCAGCACCAGTCACGCACTGGTTGCCGGCCACAGATCAGCAATCCTGGCTGGATGTCGTTCATCCTTGTCAGCATCCAGATTACGGGCAGTCGACGCGCCGGCAATGTGACAGCTGCCCGAATTACCTCTTTCCTCAACTTTCTCCCCGAATGACAGTTCAGGATGCGCGGCGCCTGCTATTGACTCGGCGAGGTCCGCAGCCAAGTCACTCCTGGCGCTGGCTCAACGTTCAAGAAGCGTTTCGGAAATTATCGGATGATTCAATTCGAGAGTCTTCTGATTATCCAGCTGGATTTCAAGGTCGCGGGATTGTCATCGCCGGCGGTGGACGTTATTTCCCTGCGGCTTACGTGACGATTCGAGTCCTACGGCATGTTGGTTGTCGACTACCGATCCAACTCTGGCACCTGGCTGGCGAAATGGATGCGGAGACACGATCAGTACTGGAACCTTGGAATGTGACTTGTATTGACGCGGGAGAGGCGTGCCACCGACAACAGTCGAGATTTCATGAGAGTTGGTGGAAGGGCTGGCAACTGAAGCCATTCGCGATCTTGAACGCCCCGTTCGAAGAAGTGCTGTACCTGGATGCTGATTCGTATCCGACTCGAAATCCGGAATTCCTCTTTGACTGGTCAGGATACCGCCGCTTGGGGGCCGTGTTCTGGCCGGATATTGATGGATCAGCGGGACTGCTGCCGCCTGATCGGCCACCGATATTTGGTGTTCCAAGTTTTCGGGATCGTCCTACCGAATCGGGCCAGCTGATGATCAATAAGCGTGATTGTTGGCGTGAATTGAACCTAGCCTGGTTTTATAACGCGCACCCTGAATTCACCTATCGCGCCCTATGGGGTGACAAAGATACGTTTCCGATCGCGTGGAAACGACTAGGCCGAGACTATGCGCGGATGTGGCCGACTGCGAATTCCAATCCGCAGGCTGTGCTGCAATTCGACGATGCCGGCTGTGTGCTGTTTCAACATCGTGCCACAGACAAGTTTCGGATTAGCGGGACCCGCTTTGATTCCACGCATCAGCGTCTGGACGAGAATCAATACAATCCAGACCTGATCCATGAGGATTTCTGCTTCGCGGCCCTGGCCGAGTTGAGAGAATCTCTCAAGCTGTGATTTATACTGTTCGCGACGACGAATGAGTCATTTTCAATACCTTTCCCCGCGATCAAACGTCTTATTGCCGTGCGCGGTCTAGACAGCGATCGAGCCATACCGGACTTCTCCACACGCGATTGTCGCGACCACATCCAGACGTGTGGCATCGGGTGGCAGCCGAAACAAGAATAGGTCAGCCCGAGAGCCTCGTTGCAGCCGAAACTGTGGCTGATCCAGGAGACGCGCAGGGGTTCGCGTGGCCATATCGATCGCATCTCGCAAAGAGACGCCTGACATTTTGATCATACTGGCAATACAGGTGTCAGTAGCTAGACTGGATCCGGCCAGTAACTGTTGTTGGCCTGCGATCACAATACGTCCATCCGGCAGCAATTCAAAGCGGCCGGAGCCGAGTTCGTAGAATCCCGACTGACAGCCCGCCAATCCCGAGGCGTCGCAGGTCAAGATTGTGCGATAAGGCGTCTTTGTTTTGACGATAGCGTTCACGACAGAGGCTGGCAGATGGTGTCCATCCGGAATAATACTGGCATAGAGCCGCGGTTCGCCCAGTTGCTCCCAAATATAATTCGGGTGTCGCCGCATCATTCCATGTGCGCCATTTCCGAGATGCGTGCTCAAAGCGGCCCCGGCATCAACGGCAGCCTGGATTTGATCGCGCGTCGCGGCCGTATGGCCGATCGAAATCACAACTCCACTGGCCACTGCCCGGCGAATGAAAGCCACCGCATTGGGAGATTCAGGTGCGAGAGTCACAAGTTTGATGCGTCCTCCGGCAATCTCCTGCAATTGGCAGAACTCGTCCCAATCCGCAGGCCGCACATGTTCCAGCGGGTGGGCACCCCGCGGTCCATCTTCGGGTGAAATGAACGGGCCCTCCAGATGGAATCCCGGCACCATATGACCGGCCCACGGGACTTGCTCGCAGGCTTCGCGCAATGCCGCGAATCCGGCGGCGAGTGCATCATGACCGGCAGTAATCAACGTGGGACAAAGCCGAGTCACTCCGTGCGCGAAATAGGCTGTCAGCGTCTGCAATACCTGATTGGACGTCAGACCCGCATGACTGTACCAGATCCCGCTGTGTCCGTTGATTTGAATGTCGAACAGACCAGGCGCGACGAACGGCCAATCGGTTGCCCGTCCAGTCGTCCAGGCTGGAACGACGTGCTGAATCAGGCCATGTTCAATATGAATCGCACACAGTTCGCCCGTATCGTACCGCCGTCCATACACAATCGACATCACTGCAATCCTAATTCACGGGATATTTCGACTCTATTCCCTCACCCCCCCAAGGTGCACGATTTCTCATTCGGCGAAAGGAGCGGAGTTCTCGATTAATTAAGCGGCTGACAAACAACCTGGCGAACGGTGGGTGTACACCCACTTGTTTCACGGTTTTTTAGGGGCCGGCGACGGTGGCAAATCTGGCTGCCCGGGCGACTGAGGTGTGGAAGAGGGACGCACCGCAGGCTTTACGGGCGGCTCCTGGACCGGCGGCAGCTTCTTCGGTTTCTCGATTTGCTTCTCTTTTTCTGCCAGTTTTGATGAAACGCCCCATTCCCCCAACGAGACAGGCACTTCAAGCTCTTCGGGTGCGATTCCGGTCTCTCCAGGTTCGCGAATAATCTCCAGCAGGATGGTTTCACCACTCTTACGTTTGAGCAGCAAGGTTGTCAGGCTGATAAAACCCTTGATGGGAATACCGTCCATATGCGTCAGTCGATCACCGGCCCGTAATCCTGCGTGCTCCGCGGGAGAATTGAAGGCAATCCGGTCCACCTCGCAACGTTCCGGGTCGAATGCCGTGCCCGAGATACCGAGATAACCGCCGCGGGGCTCGACGACCATTTGCGGTAGCGCGTTTCTGTACAAATCCAGATCACCTGGCTTGAGAGGAGCGTCGGATGTGACATAAATCATTCGCAACTCGGGACGCAATCGCTCCAGATATTTGGTGCTGGACAGATCGCCGCGCCAGTTTTTACCCAGAATCGCGTGTTGAATGGAGTCGGGTTCTTCCAGACTCATTTCAACCTGCTGTCTCGTTTCGGGATCGGGCCGAGTGACTGGAACGATGATGCCTCCCAAGTCTTGAATAGCCGCAATCGTATTCCGGCGGCGCGCAGGGGCCAAATCGAAGGCAAATGCCTGTTCCGTTCGTTGTGCGGCGGCCGGAGGACCGTGGTTCAACAATTGCTCCAAAGCCCGATCTGCGGCCAGAGAAACCGTAACATCCTGTGACTCATACAGAAACGAGAGGGCCTCAATCGCTCGCGCGGTGACTTCAGGATTCGTTCCTAGAGCAGCTTTGATGAGTTCCGGAATGCTTACCAGACCTGCCATCTTCAACTGATTGGAAGCGGCTTCCCGTTCCACGAAGCGGGCACTCGAAAGTTGGCGAATCCAGCTCGAGACATCCGGCATATCTGCCGTGGTAGTAACTGGTTGCGCGATGGCCGAAGAAACGCCGTAAAACAGCAGTCCGACAATTGCTAATACGCTCCCCGGGAGCCAGCAGCGACAACTGTGGCCGATTCGAGACTGTCGCCGAAGGCAGATCTGCATGTCTCGTGCTCCTATGAAAGATTGCTTATCAGTCTTACGTGATTAATTATCTGCGAATTGACGCATTTCGTCCACGCAGGATTGCCTTCCCGGAGAAATTGCTCCAATTTGCAATGCTTAATCTCGGTGAATTGATTGGAATTTGCATGATCGGAATGGATATTATACTCCGCGCGATCACATCTGAGACGTTTTTGTGGGACAGAACATTCCATTCCACTCAGCATTTTTGTACGACGGACATTCATGTCCGTCAGGTTTTGTGGGATGGCCATTCGTGTCCGTCCTGTTCAGAATGACGGGCACGAATGACAGTTTGCCAAATCGTCTCAGTTTTGCACGCGCGAAGTCAAGATTCCGTTGCGTAGTGAGTGGATGCCGCGATGTCTGTGGGCCGATCGATTCGATCCACCGCTTCGGGTGTCAAAGTCAAGGCGACGGACAAGAATGTCCGTCCTATGATCCTGGCGTTGTCTCATTCGAGACGGCGCGAGCTTTCACATCAACTCGCCCTGAAAGTTTTTTCTGATGACCGCATCCATCAGCGATCAGATTTCCGACTTGCGAAGCCAGATTGAGTATCACAATCGGCGTTATTACGTCGACACTCAACCAGAGATTTCCGATCTCGAATATGACCGCCTGCTGAAGCGTTTGCAGGTTCTGGAACAGGAGCATCCCGAATTCGATGATCCTTTAAGTCCTTCGCATAAAGTCGGTGGCCAGCCCATTGCGGGCTTCCTGACGGTGCCGCATCGGCAGCCGATGCTCTCGATTGACAATGTTTATGATGAACAGGAGCTGAAGGAATTCGATACTCGGATTCGCAAACTGGTTGGTCCCTCCGAAGCCATTGAATATGTCGTCGAATATAAGATCGACGGAGTAGCACTGGCGTTAGTCTACGAGCATGGAAAACTGACGCAGGCTCTGACTCGCGGCGATGGCCGGCGGGGTGACGACATCACCCACAACGCGAAGACGATTCGCGGCGTGCCGTTGCACCTGCGCGGTTCAATGATCCCGGCTTACATCGAGATTCGTGGTGAAGCCTACATCGGTAATGCCGATTTCGCACATCTTCGCGCAGAACAGGAACAGGCTGGTGAGACTCCCTTCGCCAACCCGCGCAATGCGGCAGCCGGCGCATTGAAGTTGCTGGACCCCAAGTTGTGCGCCGCACGCAAAATCCGGTTTTTCGCACATAGCGTCGGCGCCAGTGAGGGGATCGAATTTCCGACTCACATGGCATTTTTGCAGGCCGTTAAGGAATTGGGAATTCCTGTCACTCCCCAAGTTAAGGCACTTCCGAATTGGGAATCGACGCTGGAACATTGCCATGACATGATGGAAGAACTGCATGAGCTGGAATTCGAAGTGGATGGGCTGGTGTTGAAGGTCAACAGTATTGAACAACGAGCCCGAATGGGAACCACCAGCAAAAGCCCACGCTGGATCATTGCGTTCAAATGGGAGAAATACGAAGGCATCAGCCAAATTGAAGATATCAGCATTCAGGTCGGAAAAACCGGTACGCTGACGCCGGTGGCCCACCTGAAACCGGTAGAAATCGCAGGTACGACGGTCTCGAGATCCAGTTTGCACAATCGCGATGAATTGCGAAGACTGGGGGTGCGAATTGGTGACTGGGTCGTCGTGGAAAAGGCGGGCAAGATCATTCCCCATGTCGTTCGAGTCGAAGAGCATCGTCGAACTGGCCAGGAAACCGAATTCGTGTTTCCTGAAAAATGCCCGGAGTGTGGTGGTGACGTGTTGCAGGACGAAGGAGGCGTCTACATTCGCTGCCAGAATCCCGCCTGTCCGGCTCAATTTCGTGAAACTTTGCGGTTTTATGCGTCGCGCGCCGCGATGGATATCGAAGGTCTGGGAACCAAGCTGGTCGAACTTTTGACGGAGCAAAAACTGCTTACCAAGCTGTCGGATATTTATACGCTCAAGGAGAAACGCGACACGTTGATCAATCTGGAGCGCATGGGAGAAAAGTCGGTCGATAATTTGCTGCAGGGAATCGAGGCCTCCAAGGAGCGGTCGTTGTGGAGGTTGCTGACGGGGCTGAATATCCGCCATGTGGGCCGGACGGTGGCTCAAATCCTGGTGAACCGATTCGGAACCTTGGACAACATCATGGCACAATCCGAATATCATTTGTCGCTGACGCCCGAAATTGGCCCTGTCATCGCCAAGTCGGTGGCCTCATTCTTTCACTCTGAACCCGTCATCAAGCTGGTGCAGGAACTGAAAGAACATGGTCTGAATCTGGGGCAGGAAATTCCCCCTGACGCCGTTGGCGCAAGTCCGGACGGACCACTTGCCGGAAAAACCGTAGTCGTCACGGGTTCACTCGTGCGATTTACGCGTGACAGCATCAAGGACTTTATCACTGAGCATGGTGGCAAGCCGACCGACAGCGTATCAAAAAACACCGATTTTCTGGTCGCGGGAGAAAAGGCCGGCAGCAAGTTGGAAAAAGCCCAAAAACTGGGGATCAAAGTCCTGACGGAAGAT
>JAQGHT010000866.1 GCA_028291565.1 Planctomycetaceae bacterium
AGTCCCGTCAAGAATTCCATTGGAATTCAGATCCGCGAAGACCACCCAGTTGGCCAGTCCGGGATCGGTGAAGGCACTTGTGCCTGGATCAGTGTCTCGAACGCCGTTGCCATTGAGGTCGTTATACACCGTTCCGCTCAATGACCCCGGAACCGCCGTCGAGAGATTGAAGTTCGCGAAGTCCCGGGCAATAGACTCCGTTCCGGAAAAGACGGTCACAGCCTGGCTGTCGTTGTAGGAAGTCGTGGTTTCCCAGTTCGCCGGCAAGATCTCCTGGACGTCGTAGTCCCCGACTTGCAGATTGGTGAACGAATAACCGCCGTTAACATCCGTCAGAGCGAGAGGCTCTCCCGCATCTGGCAAGCCGTTGCCGTTCCGGTCCAAAAAGACCTGCCAGTTCTGAAGACCTGGATCGGTAAACGCGCCAGCCAAGTTGACGTTCCGAACTCCATCCCGATTGAGATCATTCCAGACCGTACCGCGAATCGAACCATTCAAGACCGTGAAATTGGCGAAATCGGCCACTATCGTGGCGCTGCCGGCATTCACCGCGACGGTGTGCGCGGTGTCGAACAATGGTGAGACGTTCCAGCCACTCGGCAGGACTTCAGTAACTTCATAATCTCCTACAGCAAGACTGATGAACGAATAATTCCCATTCGCATCCGTCACTGTCGTGGGCTCCCCTGGCTCTGCCACGTGATCATGGTTCAGATCAAGAAAGACCGTCCAATCTGCCAGGCCAGGATCCGTGAACGCGCCTGTGCCAGGATCTGTGGCACGGACGCCGTCGGCATTGAGGTCGTTCCAGACCGTACCCTGAATCGAACCATTCACCAGACTCAGATTCGCAAAGTCCTGAACAACTTGCTGCCGGGCTGCGACAGTTGCGGTCTGTCTTGTGTCAAATCCGAGCGAAACGTCCCAGCCGGCGGGCAGAACTTCCGTGACTTCGTAGTCACCCGCGGGCAGGTTGGCAAACGAGTAACCTCCATTCGCAGCAGTGAGTGTCGTAGGCTCGCCGGGGTTCGGAGAGCGGTCGTTGTTCAGATCCAGAAACACCGTCCAGTTGGCCAAACCCGGATCAGTGAATGTGCCTGTGCCGGGGTCTTTCGCTCGAACACCATCCCCGTTCAAATCGTTCCAAACCGTGCCGGCGATGTCGCCACCGCTGAAATTGAAGAAGTCAGCTTTGGTTTCCTTGTCATTTAGTACAAGGACATCTTGAGATACGGGCGCCGTGGGAGTCCAACCAGTCGGAACGACCTCGCTCACACGGTAATTGCCAGGAATGAGATGATTGATCACGTAGTCGCCGTCAACATTGGTCACAGCGGAAGGCTCAGGAGTCCCTGCTGCATCTGTATTCAGAGTACCGCTGTTGTCGAGATCGAGGTACACGATAAAGCCGCTGACTCCATTTTCGCCTGGGCTTTTCACGCCATTCGAGTCGAGATCATCATAGACCGTACCGACCACGGCCGTGCCCGCGGTTCCTTTCAACACGTCTGAAACCAATGGTGACGTGAGCATTGTTCGAGGTTCAAGCGATTCTACAGTTCGATATCCACGAATTTGGCGCTTTCCATTCCGTTTGACATTCCTTACAAAGCGAGTGTCCAGAAACGCTGAGACAATTCTTGAGAAATCGAGTAACATTTTTTCCTCGTGGCGACAATCTGGCTAAAACATTGATTCAATCAAATGAGATCGGCTTGGTTGGTATCAAAAACGGCGGATTGAGGCTGAACGCGGCAGACTCAATTCAGCGTCAGGGAAGAGACTATCGATAAGATAAGGCTCTACCGTGGTTTGATTCGTTCTCAATGCAACATGGGCCTTCAACACCGATGCAATAACGATGTTCAACAATATCCCCGCAGTTGCCGAGCAGATTGTGTTCCGTGAAGATAGAAATCAAACGTAACCGCTCACAATGTCCTGTTAAACGCTGACGATAGACCAAAATGCCATTTTTGAACGCGGGATTCAAACCAATCCGCAGTGTGCTCATCGGCACAGTCGAAAGCTCAAAGTGTGCGGCTCTGGCACACTTCAGATTCAGTCAGTAAGGAAAACGAATCTGCTCGGCGGGTGATGCGTTCAATGTGCTCCATCGCGCTGTGGCTCGGATGACATTCTTTAAGAAACCCGGCGATTACACTGCTTTCATGAGAGTGCTGGAGGACACATGGGAATTAGTTCCGTTGCCGATCCTGGCCATGGTTGTCACGCCCAATCATTGGCATTTTGGCGAGGCCAAACTGCGCCACCAACGACAACAGGAGCGTATTTTTCGGTCAGGCGATTCATCAATCGCTTTTCGACGGAGAGTCGCTGTTGGTCGCCGAATCAGGAGTTTTGAAGGCATCAACAATCCGTTCCGCCTCGGCCTTTGACGGGAAGAATCCCACGCTGGGCAGGAACGTCTCAGCGCTGACCTGGGCCGGGGCCCCCCTGGCGGCCCTACCCTTCACATAACGCCCCACCCCATTTGCCTTGCCATCGACGACGACTGTGAGTAGCCGTTCATCTTTGTCGCCGCAGGATGCGGCCAGTTTGTCCCTGGCTTCTTTCGTGACGTAGAGAGTGACTGTGTAGTTCTCCCTCGACAAGCCGTTTTTGGAAAGGTCGAGATTGGTAACGCGGACCTCAGTGACTTCGGCGGCGGTGAGCACCAGGGCCGGCTTCTTGTGCATGTACACGATGGAATCCGGGTCGCAACTCGACTGAAAACCCTTCTCCTCGGTCAGGCCCTCGACCCGCTTCGTTTCCACCCAACGCAATTCGACCTTTGCTTTCGGTTTCGCCTGCGGTTCCTGCCCGATGACAGGCGGAATGCAAGCTGAAATCATTGCAAGTCCCACGACGGAAAAAATGGACCAAGGCATGATTGTGACTCCAGATGCCGAACGAATTGCGATCTATCCGGTTTCAAGGAGAAGTCCGGACAAGTCGTTTGAGGAACGTTTCCGCTTCGTGTGTCTGTGAATTGGCAGTGTGTGGAACTACTGACAACCGCTCCACATTTCTTCCCCTATCATACAATTGGCCGACCTCGGTGTCACGAAATTTAGGATTTGCGCATCAAATACAGAGCACAATAGAAATGTCACATTCCCTCCCTCAGGCTGTTGATTTAATCGGCTAACTCATATGTCTACAGTGAAAACATAGTGTTCTAGGTGGCATTTAAAGCGTTCAAGTCGATGCCCAGTCCATTTCGAGCGTTACGAAAACGATTTTACGCGATCTGCCTCCGATTAAATCAACAGGCTGCCCAGGGATGTGGTGCTTGTCCAAGCCGTTGTCTGCCGCGTAACCCGTTTCGCCGAAACCACCTTTCCGCCGTCGATTCTATTTCCGCAGCATTCCATTTCGTCAGTATCACTCCGCGGGCAAATCTCGAATCCAATATTCCAAACCATCTGGAAACGTCAACTCCAGCCTCGCAGCCGTCCCTCTGACAAGCCGCAACTGATCCAGGAGGTGACCCACCGAGTTGCTCATGTCGGTCGGGACTGCAGCAGCAGGGGGTGCGTTAAAACTTCTCATTTGGCGAGAGAGGGGCCGATGAGTTAACAGTGAGCGTTTATCCCTCAAATTGTGAATTTTGAACGCGGGGCCTCTTGACGACGATGTTTCGAAGTACTCGCTTTGATGGAAAAGTAGATCGAATACTCGTGTCCGGTTGAATTGCGGACGGACGTGCGGGTTCGTCCTACAATCGCTCGGTTCGATGGAGCAATACAACTGCTACGTACTGACAGTAGGGTCAATGATCGGAGTACGCGTTGAATTTCGTCGCGGGGGTGTTAAAATGGCGTTTCCAGATTGATGTGAACCCGTGCATCATTCCGTTTGATATGCTGCATCGCGATTGAGGGAAAAGTTGATATCGACCCATATACGGGGAAATTGTGGTGGATTCTCAATAAAATCCCTGTTTCATCTGAGTTGATTTGACTAACTGGTTCTTAATCCTTGTTTCACGTTTGTGAACGGCGTAGCGTGGCCCCCAAAGGTATCCGCACCTACCGCTTGCCAGGCTTCTTGGTCGCTTCTATCCAGGATGAAGCAAATAAACTGGATATTCGACCGAGTTCAATTGGAACTTATTCCGCGCCGGCCTCGTCCGTCAATCCCTGGCAACTCGGACGGACGAGGACGTCAATTCTACTGCCTGACATCCCTTTTGTGACTTGATATTGCTGCTCCCATCAAGTTCAGATCTGAAAAACGCTTCATGTTGAAATTCAGCAAATCTGGAACTTCTCAGTCTCTGTTCGTGTCGTGGGTTTCTCGACGGCTATTCACAGGGACGGCTGCTAAGAGTCGTGCGCGTCAGTGGTTGGATTGCTCCGAGGCTCTGGAAGTCCGGTGCCTGCTGTCAACTTTGTCAGCGAATCTCGACAATGGCCTGCTGACGGTCAGCGATGTTGACGCGACCGGCAAGAACAACTTGCTGACGGTGACGGTCGATGGAACAGTCCTGACCGTGAGTGACGCGAATGAGCAATTCATCGCGGCGCCAGCGGGCGGTACGCTGAGTGATGGAGGCAGGACCCTCACGATGCCGCTCAGCTTGGTCACGTCCGGGCTGACATTGAACGCGGGCGGAGGCGACGACGTCATTGACATCAATTCGATTGATGCGGCTTTTAACTCAAATTTGATAGTGAATGGCGATGCCGGTGCGGACACGGTCACGTTTCAAGGTTCTGCGACTAGTGTGGGCTCGGGAAATATCACCGTCTCGGCAGAGACGATCAATGTGAATTCGGGACTGACGGCGGGCGGTGCGGTCAATTTGACCAGCACGGGTGATGATACGACGCTATCGATTAACGCCGCAGTCACGGCAGGCGCGAACAGCGAGTTCTCCGCCGACAAAATGTTCATCATTGGTCCGGTTAATCTTGGCACGCACATCTTGACAGTCGCTCCAGAGAGCACAGCGGATGCCAACGATTCGATCGACATTGGTTCCACAACCGATTCGGCCAGCAATATGCTGCAGCTTTCGAATGCGGAACTTGACCACATCACGGCCGCGACGATCATCATTGGCGACACGAAAACCAGCACAATTACGGTCAGCGCGGCGATTCAGCAGTCGGGCGATAGTAACATCCAGGTCGTGACCGGCCGCAATATCGTGTTCCAGGATGGTGCAGGCTGGGCGACGAATAACGGCAGTTTGTCATTCACTGCGAATCAGGCGGCAACTGGTACCGGGAACTTTTTCGGAATCGAAGTCAATGACGCGACCTTGATGAGTACTGGATCGGGAAACATCGCGCTGGTTGGCCGCGGCGGAAACACAGGTGTCGAAAATCACGGTGTCTTCATTTTGGGCGGGTCGGTCATCAGTTCGACGGGCGCGGGAGGAATTGTCTTGACCGGAGTTGGCGGCTCTGCGGATTCATCCAATCGCGGCGTCGAACTCAACGATGCAACCACGACTGTCACTTCGGCATCGGGTGATATTCGGATTACTGGACAGGGCGGAGCCGGCACCGGCAACTACAACTTTGGCGTCTGGATGGTGCTCGGACCAACAGTCTCCTCAACCGGCAACGCCCGGATATTTATCGAGGGGACAGGCGGCACTGGTATCAGTGAGAACAACGGGGTGTTGTTCAATGGCTACGGTTACAGTGGTGCGACTCACCTAACGACGCAAGATGGAGATATCACGATCACGGGGAACGGATCGACTTCCGCGACCGGTGCGGCGAACCGGGGAATTGGGATGTATGCGGGCGCGTTCATCCAATCTAAAGGAAATGCCAGAATCACACTCAACGGAACCGGGGGAACAGGCACGGACAGCGCTCGAGGTGTTGAACTGGACGATACTGGTACTTTGCTCACATCCGTTTCAGGCGACATTCACATCACTGGCCAGGGCGGTGCGAACACTTCAGGATATGGTCTCTGGATGCTCAATGGTGCCGCAATTGAATCCACCGGCACCGCCAAAATCACGATTGATGGGACTGCGGGGGATAATGCCAATGACGGCGCCGGAGTGTCCGTGGACGGAAACGGAAACGGTACACATATCTCGTCGGTGGACGGTGACATTTCCATCAATGGACACGGCGGCAACTTCATTTCCGGAACACCAAACCGTGGCATCGTCATCCAGGTCGGGGCCGCAATCCAATCCACCGGTGCGGCTAGGATCATTCTCAATGGAACGGGCGGAAACTCGAGTGATAGTTCGCGCGGCGTCGAAATTGGTGACGGCGGAACGCGAATCACATCGCAACAAGGCGACATCTCAATCACCGGTCATGGCGGCGCTGGCTCGTTGGCCACGACGACCTATAACATTGGTGTCTGGATTCGCGACAATGCCGTCGTGGAATCGACGGCAACGAGTGGTCTTGCAGCCAAGGTCACGATCAATGGAACGGGCGGATCCGGCGCAGGCTCGGACGTCGGAACCTGGATCACAAGCAGTGGACAGGTGGCGTCCACTCTCGGTGACATTCAAATTACCGGACAGGGAGGCTCGGGGACTGGGCGATATCACCACGGAGTCAACCTGCAGGGGGGAGGCACCATTGTATCTTCCGGAACAGCGAAGATCACGGTCGACGGAACGGGTGGCAGCGGAGTCGGCGAAGCGATCGGCGTCTACGTGGTGGAAACGAACTCCGGGATTCAGTCCGTGAACGGTGACATTCAGATCACGGGGCATGGAGGATCGGGGGGGAACGCCAACATTGGCGTCGGCGTCCAGACCGGTGGATTCATTAAATCGACCGGAACGGCAAGAGTCATGATGAACGGGACCGGCGGGACGGGAACGGACTCGAACTACGGCGTCCGGATTTACGGTTCTGATTCGTTTGTTCATTCTGACGCCGGTGACATACAGATCACAGGGCAAGGAGGCGCCGGCTCAACCGATATGAACAGTGGGGTCCGGTTGGCTGTGGGGGCCAGCGTCACGGCCAAAGGCAGCGCGCGGATTACGCTCAACGGCACGGGCGGGGGTGGAGTCAATGAAAACAATGGCGTCGTGTTCAATGCCTATGGGGAAGACGGCCCATCGCACGTCACGGCACAAGATGGAGACATCACCATCACGGGAGTCGGATCAAGCACGGCGACGGGTTCCGGAAATCGCGGCATCGGACTCTATAACGGGGTCACAATCCAATCGACGGGCAACGCCAGGATCATTCTCAATGGAA
>JAQGHT010000367.1 GCA_028291565.1 Planctomycetaceae bacterium
CCTTTCTCGATTGAACGAAGATTGGTTCCAAACCACTTTACCCCTCTTCATTTTATCAGAACCGAAGCTCCGCTTCCTATTCGTTAATACGTCTGTTCATTGTTTTGATAGCCAAAGTCGAGCTAAGGCGCTGTAATGAAATAAGCTGATCAAGTTGTTTTGCTTTGACTAGTCAGTGATCGAAAGACTTTCAGTCATTTGGGAACACTAATTACCGCTAATTTACGCTAATCAGGATTCCATCCCGCAAAGGTCGTCAGGCAACTCAATTGCGACTTTCCTTGTCTTGATTAGCGCTAATTAGCGCAGATTAGCATTCCACCTTCCCCTGTTTTCCAGGGTTACGCGCGATAGCAAGTGAATATCCATTCAAATACCTACTTGACGGCTCCCGCGGCGCGCATCATACGTAGAATGAGATCGTCGAACGTCACCTGGGTGTTTGATTGAGTACAGCCCAGACCATAATTACGGCAATACTTTTCAATCCCGGCATGATGTTCCGCGAATAGCGTCCGGTACCGTCGCAAGTTGCTTTCAGTCACGGTCACTTTTCGCGTGGTATCATTTTCCATGTCGTACAGTTCAACATCGCCCAGGAAATCGGGCTCGGCTTCGCGCGGGTCATGGAGTTGAATCACGCGCGGTTCGTATCGCTGGTGACGCAACTGGTTCAGGCCATTTTCATAGCCAGTTGGTGCGAACAAATCACTGACAACAATTGATAATCCAGACCGCTGTCTGCGGCGAACAAATTCGCGCACCGTTTGCCCCAGATGCGTGTCTGATCCCTGCGGCTCCAGTTTCTTCAGAAAGTCCAGTAGCGGCAAAATCCGCGCTTTCCCGCGCGTCAAAGGAAAGTGATCGATGATCCGATCGGAGAATGCGAGAACCGAGATCCGGTCCAGGTCAGCCAGAGCAATGTACGACAGCGCCGCGGTGAGTTGGCGAGCCAAGTCAAATTTCTTACCGTCGCCGAATCCCATACTGCGTGAACAGTCGAGGAGAAAATAGACGTGCAAGTCTTCTTCCTCTTGAAATCGCTTGAGCAGAAATTCACCATGTCGCGCGTAGATGTTCCAATCAAGATACCGCAGATCATCACCCGCGGCGTATTCCCGATGCTCAGCGAATTCGATACCACTTCCGAACTGCATCGTCCGCCGCTGAGCGAGCAGCGATCCGCGGAACACGCGCCGCGAAACGAGCGACAAGTATTCGAGCTTCTTCAGGAATTCTGAGTCGAAGAGTGGCATGGGAGTCCGATTGGGAATAGCTCACAATTCTTCAAAAGCCACAACATAATCTCACGCCACCGGGCTTGCCCCGGTGGGTCCACGGCCTTTGCACTACTTTGAAATTGCCGCGGCTGAATTATTGATTAAGGGTAGTGCGTTAGCGGTCACCCCCCCCGGAGATCGTCCAGCCACGACAACATTATCACACAAAGACTGACACCGAAAAGATGGGAATAATGGGGCTGACAGGACATATCAGTCTCATAAGTCCTATGCTCCCCATTAATCGCATGCCTTACAATCCAGAGGATTATGATACGACAATAGCACTACATTTCCACTTCTTTGACTGATTTCAAAATCTGCTGGACCACATCATCCGTCGAAACCCCTTCAGCCTGTCCTTCGAAGTTCAAAATCAGGCGATGCCGCAGGACGGCTGGCGCCATCGCACGCAAATCCTCTTTTGAAACATGGAACCGATTGTCCAGAATCGCTTTAATTTTGGCTCCCAGCATGATCGCCTGGGCGCCCCGGGGACTGGCGCCGTATCGGACGTATTTCCTGGTAATCGGGGCCGCCAACTCGTGGTCTGGATGCGTGGCCATGACCAGCGAGATTCCGTACCGTCGCACATCGTTTGCAATCGGAATTTCACGCACCAGTTGGGACATCTCGAGGATTCGATCCCCCGCCAAAACAGTTTCCGCTTGTGGTTTCGACTTCTCGGTCGTTCGATCAAGAATCGTTTCCATCTCATTCGTATTCGGAAACTTGACGATCAACTTACAGAAGAAACGATCGAGCTGGGCTTCCGGTAAGGGATAGGTTCCTTCCATTTCCAACGGATTCTGTGTTGCCAGCACGAAAAAGGGTTCACTCAGTCGATGCGTCTGACCGGCAACAGTGACCGAATGTTCCTGCATGGCTTCGAGCAGCGCCGACTGAGTTTTTGGCGTGGCTCGGTTGATTTCATCCGCCAGCAGGACGTTTCCAAAAATCGGGCCCGGCTGAAACTCGAATCGTTTCCCTCCGTCCGGAGTTTCCAGCACGACGTTAGTGCCGATCAAGTCCGCAGGCATCAAATCGGGGGTGAACTGAATCCGTTGAAATTTGAGATGCAGGGCATCTGCGAGAGTTCGAACCAGCAGCGTTTTTCCGAGACCTGGTACCCCTTCGAGCAGCACATGGCCGCCAGCGACGAGTGCCGTCAGTGTGTCATCGAGTATGTTCAGCTGCCCCACGATGACCTTGCTGACCTCTTGCCGCAATCGAAGAAAATCGGCTCGAAAAGCATCCAGGCGCTGGCGCATCAGATCCGAATCAGCATCTGTCATCGTGTGGGTCTCGGGAGGTGAATTGTGACGAAAATGACAATCGAACGACGATGACCGCAAATGAACTACTGACAATGACGGGGTATACACTAGCAACCCTGCCATGGGAATTCCAGCATGCGCTCCGGGTTGTTTGGAGAATTCATTGACTCGGTCAATCCGTTCAGGCAAAATCAAAAGACTTCGTGGTCTCTGAGTGGCTATGAACTTTTGAAATGAAATCGAACTTCCTGCAGTCTCTCGTTAATGGATTGACACGCTGGAAGCATTTCCCACGTCATTCTTCACACGATCACGACGAGTCGCATTGTCACCATTTTCCGGAGACGCCTGCATGTTCACTGCACGACGTGATAGTCCTCGTTTCTGGCGACTGGTCCTGGGCGCGTTTGCCTGCCTTGCCTTGCTCGGGCGGGTTCCGAACACGTTTGCTCAAGAAATCCCCGTCGATGCGGAACTGGTACAGCAGCAAAAAATCGTCGGAAGATTTCTGGAGGTTCTCGAAAAGAATCCACGCCGTGGCACGGCGTTAGATCGTGTCTACGGTTTCCACGTGGAGAACGGCTCACTAGATCAGCTGGTCAAGCAGTTTCAGGAGCGTACTGCCAAGAATTCCAAAGACGGTGCTGCATGGACGATTCTCGGTCTCATTGAGTCTAAACGCGGTCAAGATGCCGCAGCGGTCGAAGCCTTTTCGAACGCACTTGCGGCAGGTTTGGATCCTTTGCCCGCATATTATCAAGGTCAATCTCTGGTACTCATCGGTCGGTCAGATCAGGCCGTTCAATCGTTTGAACAGGCTCTCAGCCGCAAGCCGGCTCCAGCGGATCTGTTGGAAATCTTTCAGGCACTGGGACGCGTCCACCAGCGGGCGCAACATACTCGGGAAGCATTAGAGGTTTGGAACCGACTCGAGAAACTCTTCCCCAAGGACGTCCGCGTGCAAGAGCAAATAGCGGTGACGCTGGCTGAGGAAGGCCAGACCGCGTTGGCTTTGCCACGCTATGAGAAGCTGATTCAACTGACGAAAGACGACTACCGCAAATCAGTCTTCCGAATGGAAGCGGCCGAATTGAAAGTCAAGTTGAATCGTTCGGCCGAGGCAATCGCTGATTACGACCAACTGCTGGCGACGCTGAATCCGACGAGCTGGCTGTATCGTGAAGTCCGACGCAAGGTCGAGGCCGTGTTTTTACGAACGGACGACTACAACGGGCTGGCAATGTACTACCAGACCAGCGTCACCAGGAATCCTGAAGATGTCGATGCGATGGCTCGGCTAGCCCGTATCCTGGCACAGCAGGGACGAGTACCCGAGGCCCAGGTGTGGCTCGATAAAGCCCTTAAGCTTGCCCCGACGCGCAGAGAACTGCGGCAAACGTTTATTGAACAATTGGTCGAAGACCATCGGTACTCCGAAGCCGTCGCGCAATATGAATTGCTCGACAAATCCGAGCCGAATAATCCGGATCTATTGCGGGAGTGGGGCAAGCTGCTGTTGCGGGATCAGAAAGTTCCACTATCCGATCGGATGCAAGCGGCGGAAAAAGTCTGGCGGCGGATGCTGGCCGCGCGTCCCCAGGATCCGTTGATCGCAATTCAAGTTGCCGATCTGTTTCGAAATTCGGAGATGCACGAAGCAGCGCTCCAGTTGTATCAGCAGGCCGTGAAACTGGCCCCCGAGCAAACACAATATCTTGAGTATCTGGGCGAGCACTATCACCAATTGAAACGCGTTCCCGAAGCACTCGCGACATGGCGCAGGATGACGGAAGGCAAGCGGCGGACTGCCGCCAACCTGGCACGACTGGCGGACGTGCTGGCATCGTTTGACTATTTGCAGGAAGCAATTCCGGAAATCCAGGCCGCGTGTCAATTGGATCCGAAGGATCTGGCGCTACAAGTCAAAGCCGCGAATTTGCTGACTAAGGCCGGAAAATATCCGGAAGCGGTCGCGTTTCTGGAACGGGCGGAACAGCTGGCTCAAAATTCGGAAGAAGCGGAAGTGGTTCTGTCCACCGAACTGAAAGTGTTTGAACTGGAAGATTCTCTCGGTTGGCGTATGGCAAAGTTGATCAAGGCGTATCAGCAGGGACAGCCCACCGCGAAACAGTGGTTCCGCCTGGCACGATATCATGCGGCGCTGCAACAGAATAACGCCGCCACGCAGGCCATTGACTCTGCTTTGAAGTTGGAACCAAATTCCATTCCGTTGCTGGCCGCTGCGGCACGGATCTACGAAGAGGCCGGTGAATTGCAATCGGCGGCCGACTTAAACCGTCGACTGGCGGTTGTGGATCGACGTGGTCGAGCGGATTACTTAAAGAACGTGGCTCAGTTGGAAGCACAGCTGGGCCGGTCGAATGAAGCCCTTCTGGCCGGGCGTGAATTGATCAATGTCGCTCCTGGCAATAGTGACAACTACGAGTTCTACGCAAATTTGTGTTTCCGTCTGGGGAAAACAGAAGAGGGATTGCAGACCCTGCGCCGCGCGGCGCGCGTCGATCCCAGCGATCCGCGAATTGCCTTGTCACTTGCCACGGCACTGACGAACTTGCGTCGTCTGGATGAAGCGATTGAGCTGTACTGGCTGGCGTTCGAAAAGTCTCCGAATCTGGATGACAAATTGAGTCAGATTCAAAAACTGACCGAACTCCATTTGGAAACAAATCTCCTGGAAAAACTCCTGGAACGCCTGCGGAGAATGCGTCGTGATGCCGAGGATAAGCGTGAGGCCACGATCTGCCTCGCTCAGGCCTATAATGCCGCCGGCGATTTAGGACTGGCGCGTCAGGAGTTGGAAAGCCTGGTGACTGATCATTCCCGGGACACTCAACTGTTGTCTCAGCTTTCCAAGCTGGCCTCGACTGAAGGTGATCTGGTCAGTGCTGTGAAGTATCAGCAGCAGCTGGCCAAACTAGCGCCAGGGCCGGAGACAGAACTCCCGCTCGCCACGCTTCTGGCAGAGGTCGGCGAGACACAGGAAAGCACTGCAATCACCGTGCGCCTGGCGGCGCGCGAACAGGATCCAGAGAAGTTTCTGTCCAGCCTCGATTCACTGATCTCCGCTGGCCAGGACGAAACGGTGCTGGCGCTCACCGCAGCCAGGCTTCGCGAGCGGCCTCATGACTGGGAGCTGTTGTATCGGGAAGGTGTGGCACTCGCCAAAAAGTCTTCCAAAGCCGCAGCGGCGCGATTTCAGACGATTCTGGACCTGCCGAATGCCGACCACGAGCCTGGGGTTGCCCTCCAGAATCAAATCGCGAAATCCGCGAAATTCGGTCCGGGCTCTGGACCTTCCGCCGTCTCGACCGCGATTCAATCGATTCGACCAATAGCCCAAGACCCGCAATCTGTGAACATTTTGCTGTCGTCGACGATCAATGAGATTCGGAATGCCGTTGGCTTAAGTTCGCGACAGCTCCGTGCCCGGCAGACATCAGGAACTTGGACACCAGCTGATTTCGGCCAGGCTCGGATCGCTGCACTGGGCTGGGAGTATCGATTTGCCCGCGATTCGAAACAATCAGACGAGTTTGTCGCAAAATACCACAAGTCCGCCCAGGATCCCCGGGCCACGCCGAGGGTCTTGTGGGATTCGATTTGTGTCACGGAATTCGATAATGATGATATGACGATTTTGTCTCCGCTTCTCGAGACGACAGACTTTATTAAGAGATTGGCTGCTGCTGGCGATCCCAATGGGGAATATTTGTATCTGAATAAACTGTCTCGCCGTGGTATGTCAGCAACTCATCAGACGGACAATGATGCGGTTTTGACGCTGACACCGTTGTCAAAGGATGAAATTTCCGTGATGTTGTCTGCTTTTCACGGGCTTCGAAAGCGAGCTCAATCGCGTGGCTCAGCAGCGAGCGGAATGCAGTTCACGTCGGTCGTGATGTCCGAACTCAAGCGCGCGGGAGAACTTGACGAGGAACAAAAGCTTTATCACTCGTTCGTTGACGGAGCCCAATCATCTGACGAATTGTCACAGGCGATCCTGTTCCTCACGCAGCGGGAAGATG
>JAQGHT010000871.1 GCA_028291565.1 Planctomycetaceae bacterium
AGAATTGGCGACGGCGAAATCTTCGTAGCCGTCCGGGTTGAAATCACCGGCGGCCAGATAAACGGGAGCGGAATTCGCATTGATATTGATTTCAGGATCGAACGTTCCATCGCCATGCCCCTTGAGCAGTGTGATCGTTCCGACACTCAGGGTATTCGACGTGGCCAGGTCGAGATTGCCGTCATGGTTGAAATCTCCGGCGATCATATTCGTATTGCCGATGAACACCGCATCCTGATGCGCCTGGAAGGTTCCATCCCCATTTCCGAGCAGGACGCTGGCGCTGTTTGCGTTCATGGTCGCCACATCGAGCTTACCGTCATTGTTGAAGTCGCCCAGAGTGATGGAATGAGACCCCGAACCGGTGGCATAAGAGATTGGAGCGGCGAAAGTTCCGTCACCGTTACCCAGCAGGACATTGATCGACCCGGTGGCTCCGACAACCGCAAGGTCCATTTTCCCATCGGCATTGAAATCGCCAGCTTTGGCGTCGAGCGCCGAGGGACCTGCGCTGTAGTCGACCTTGGGCTGAAACGTGCCGTCCCCGTTGCTCAACAGGATACCGACGGTTCCTGCGACGCCATTATTGACGACACCCATGTCGGACTTGCCGTCTCCATTATAGTCCGCGACCGCGATCCCGGTCGGATTTGCCCCGGCGGCAAACGACATTGGAGTCAGAAACGTAGGCACAGCCCGTACTTCCAACGTTTCGATGGTCGAATTGAACAACCATTTCTGAGTTCTTTTGGCCGGGCGGCGCCGGTGCCGAGTCGTTTGCGTGGGGTTCTGAAAGAGTTTACGAATCCAGGTAATCAACATGCTCGGGCTCCTTTTGATCGATGAATGAAAGGAGGTGGATTCCATAAACATGCCCTCCCTACTTGATCATCAGGAACCGCGATCGAATGGGACAAAAAAGTCGAAACTTTTGCGTAGCTCCCATTCGGTCATCCTTCGGCACCGGGCTTGCTACCGCGGGGCGACGGCCTCTGCACTGCTCCTTTTCCAAAGCATCTCAAGCGACGCAGGTGTAAAAAAGCCGTGGCTCCGCCCCACGAGAGTGGTCCGCGCGAGATCAGCAAAAAGTCTTCTTTTCTCAATCCTCAATCGAGAATTCAGAAACGTGCCGTGCTTTCTGAATTAGCGGAGATTAGCGTTCCCACGTTCTGAATTCTCGAATTGCCGTCGACAAATTGAAAGAACAGACAATTCAAGTTGGGGAACACTAATCTCCGCTAATAAAGGGAATTCCTCGTGCGGCTTCATGAGTGGGCGGGGGCTTCCGAATTGCCCCAAAGCATTTCGCTCCAGCTTCGGCTGACAATCGACTTTGGGTGCGGGGTCAGAGATGTGTATTTGCCTCGTTATTTGGGCATCACAATTCTTCCGGCCGAATTTTATCCCGAGCACTGTGCCAGACGCGCAGAATGTGGACTGTGTTTCCTCGGATTTGGAACAGGATTCGGTATCTTCCAATCCGTCGACCAAATAACAATTCACGAATGTCAAAGCCAAGAGCCTCTGACTCAGCGATGGTTGGACAGCGGTCCGGCGTCGTTTCAAGCGTGTCGATGGCCTTCCAGATTGCCCCAAGCCATTTCGCTGCAGCCTCGCCTGCCAATCGACTTTGGAACCAGGCGAGCACGCCAGCAATATCCGCTTCGGCTTTCTCGGATATGTAGACGCGATATCTCACGTTATTTCCTGGGCTCTGAGATCCCGAACTTCTTTGCCAGATTACGCAATGCCGTCCGGGCCGGTTTTGTTCGACCAGCGTCGACATCCGCCAGGCCCTCGCGAATGGCTTCCAGAGTTTCGTTGAGATCAGCCTTGGCGGCAAGATCCACAAGACGTTGATATGCGGCCACATCCTGCACGACAACCTGGGATTTGCCATTCACAGTCAGGACCATCGGATCGCCCGTCTCGTGGAGTTGTACTAAGAATTGCGATGTTTGCCGCTTGAAATTTGTCAACGAATCGATTCCGCTTTGGATGTTTAGCATTTTGGAGTCTCGTTGTTTGGCATTGAATTCGCATCGAATTGAATGCTAGCCAAGAGTCGACTGCATCGCAAGTTCGTTTCTTATCCGAACGAGAATTCAGCGCATTGAGCCCAAACAGAAGGCCGGATGGGATCTAGGATAATCCGAATTTCGCCTATCTAGGATCTGCGACGACTGAATGTTACCCATCTGCGTATATCGTTGTTCCGGCACGGGCGTTTTAACGTATATTGTTTGAGGATCAGACCGTGGATCTGGACTCCACGCCGCACTTCGATAGCCGGCTCTGTGAACCTGTACCACAGGTTTGGTGTCCTCGGCAGGTAATTACTCTTCCAGACTCAGTACGCATGAAACTGCTGAAATGAGACGGTACAATGTGAATATTCCGCGACTAGCAGGCGACATTCATTTCATCCTCGGAAGAGCCTAAGATAGGACATCAGATGGCAATTTGGGGGAGCAGGCAAACGGGGATTCGCTGTGCTCACCGGCGTCTTCCTGCTCCCCACAATCGGAAATTGGAACCTGGCCGGCGCCAGGAATAGTTTAGAAAAGCATGTTTTCTGTCTAGAAATTGGGGACCACTTCATCCAATCTTCCCCCCTCGCCTTGGTCCTCCGGAGATCGTCCTGCTTTGTAGAAGCATAAGTCGCTGGCTCATGCGGAATGGGACGCATGGCACTTATGGGAGCGATAAGTCCTATCGGTCCCATTAGTCCCATCAAATTGCCGTAAGTGTTTGTCTAACAAAACAGCTAAAACATGGACGATCACTCCGGGGACGTGTTCGAAGTATGGCTGAATAATAGATGTAGTGCAAAGGCCGTGGACCCACCAGAACAAGCCCGGTGGCGTTTGAGCTTGGAGATTTCATTTTGAACAAGTGTCTCTGCTAATTGAATCATCTGGCATGTCAAATTCGCTCCTGACCTTCACCCAGGCACTGTGGCACGGCACTGAATTGGTATTGTCGTCGCCACTTGGCCCCACGTCGGATCAGGTCGCCGAGAGTCTGCGATTTCTGAAATCCGTTGAAATCGAATATCGTGCTGGATTGCCAGAGGGGGTACCTACTGCCAATCTGCCGGCGGCCGAGTGGGCCCTGGTGACGCTTTATCGAGTCTCACAGTTTCTGGTGTTCCGGGAATTACCTGAAGAAATGCTGCGAACGGAATTGGCGCGGCCGTGTCCAGAACAGAAGTCCGCGGCTGTCTGTTATGGTGTGGATCTGTCCTTCCGATTTTTGCCGGAACTGGTCCGATTGACTCGAGCCGTGAACTCACAGGATCCGCTTTTGGAATTCCTGAAAGCCTGGGCTGCCGAGTGGCCATTGTCTTCGGTCGGCGTTTCCGACGTCGATTTCGCGTCAATCGGTTCTGAATCCATCGAGCCGATACTGGAAAACGCCGCGCTGCGAATGATGTACATTGACCGCATCCTGACGACGCATGATGCGTCGCGATTGACCAACCCGCAAGTCGCCGAAGCAGTGCGAACTGCATTGGGAGACTTCCGCGAACTATCACCACTGATCTATGATCTGGTCTACGGAAGGGAAAACCAATGACCGGAGACACAATCGAAGCGAACGAAACAACAGCGCCTTCGCTGGCTGCGCGTTTGATCGCGAATGTTCTACAGCCGATGAAGTCAGCGTTCGTCGGCAAGGACGAGATTGTCGATTTGATCGGTGTTTGCCTGGTCGGTGGAGAGAACCTGTTTCTGCACGGGCCTCCGGGGACCGCCAAGAGCGCGTTGATTCAGGATTTGGCCAAACGGATCGACGGTCAGGTCTTTGATTATCTGCTCACGCGGTTCACGGAACCGAATGAGCTGTTTGGTCCGTTTGATATTCGCAAGCTGCGGGAAGGTGAGCTGATCACCAACACCGAAGGCATGCTACCCGAAGCGGCACTCGTTTTTCTTGACGAGTTATTGAATGCGAATAGCGCGATTTTGAACAGCCTGCTGATGGTCTTGAACGAGCGCATCTTCCGGCGTGGCCGGGAGACTCGCGCCTTGCCGCTGGTGATGGTCGTGGGGGCCAGTAACCACCTCCCCGAGGACGAAGCTTTAGGGGCGTTGTTCGATCGATTTCTGATTCGGGTTCCCTGCGTCAATGTTCCACAGGAAGAACTGGGGCATGTGCTGCACGCCGGTTGGAACTATGAAGCGCAGCGGGGCCAACCGGCTGAAGTCACGATTTCGGTCGACGAAATCAAGTCCCTGCAGCGATCGATTCGGGACGTCGATGTCAGTACGATCCGTCCAATTTATGTGGATCTGATCCAACGCTTGCGCTATGCGGGCGTGGCGGTCTCGGATCGTCGCGCAGTGAAATTTCAGCGCATGATTGCGGCCAGCGCCATCCTTTGTGACCGCCGGGTTGCCGAGCCGAGTGATCTCTGGCCATTGCGATATACCTGGGATTCCGTCGAACAACAAGAAATTCTAGCGTCGCTGGTTAAAGATGCGATGGCCCGCAATGTCGAAAGTTCGACTGGACGTGCACATCCCAGGTCGGTCGGGCTGGATCAACCCAATCCCGAAGCTTTGGCTCGGGACCTGGAACGCATCGCCACGAGACTGATGGAACCCGAGTTGCCGGCCGCAGAACTCGCAGTCTTGCGTGATCAATTGAGCGTATTGGCAGGACGTTGTCCGTGGGTGGGTGAGCTTCAGCAAC